>DASVWD010000223.1 GCA_036389795.1 Longimicrobium sp. | reverse complement strand
CGTCGAGCCCGGACGGGCGGACGTGGTCGTCCGCCGGACCCTTCCCCCTGCGCGACCCCTGAGCCCGCTCCCACCCGAGGCCATCCCCCATGCTCACCTCCACGCCGGGCACCCGGCTCGCCCTGGTCGGCGCGCTGCTCGCCGCGTGCGCTCCGGGCGGCACGGAGAGCGCCGGCACACTTCCACCGGTCGCCGGCGCGCATCCCCGGATGGAAACCCTCGGCGCACGCGATGGCGAGACGCTGGCGCGGCGCTCCCCCGGCTGGCGCCCGGCGTCCGACTACGCGGCCTCGCTGCGGGTCGACGCGGGAGCGGCCGGGTTCTTCGCCGGGCTCCCTGCGACCGGAACGCAGGTACCGATGCGCGCGGTCTCCTGGCCGGCCCCCGTCCGGCTCGTCGACTCGGGAGACGGAGCTGCCACGCTGCGCGGGGACACCGTGGCGGCCGCGGCGCTGGCCGGAGATGTCCGCTGCGGCGGGGGCGCGGACGCGGGCGTGCCCGTGCACCTGGTCGCCGAGGTCCTGGACCGGCCGGCGGGGCTGACCGTCGAGGTCCGTTACGGGGGACCGGAGCCGCTCGACTGCGAACTCTCCTCGCTGGGCGGCCGCCGGCTGCAGAGCGCCGCCGCCGACGTCTATCTCTGGGCGCGGTCGGTCGCGCGCGCGGGCACCGAACTTCCCGCGGCCTACCCGTGAGCGGGACCGCCTGGCTCCTCCTGGCCACGAGCGTCTCGGCCGGCGCGGCGCTCGGCGCGGTCTGGGCCGGGGTCGCCCGGCGCATCCCCGACCCCGGCGCGCCGCTCTTTCGGCCCCGGTCCGGCGGGTGTCGCGGAGAGATCCCGGCGCGGTGGGACCCCGCTTCGCTCACGGGGGCGGTGGTGCCCGTGGCTGCGGCCGTCTTCGCGCCCGGGCCCGCCGCCGCGCTCGCCGCGGTGGTGGTGGGGTGGCTCCTGCTCGGGATCGCCGTCTGCGACGAGCGGACGCTCCATATCCCGCATGCGCCCTGGATCGCCGGGACCGCCGCCGGGCTCCTGCTCGCCTGGGGGGCGGGAGGCTGGGCCGGGGCGGCGGGGCGCGCGGCCACCGTGCTGGTCCTGGACGGCGGGCTGCTCATCCTCGCCGTGGCGGCGCGCGCGGTTACGCGCCGGGCGCCGATCGGCGTCTCGGACTACGGCGTACTCGCCTTCGTCGGCGCCGTGTGCGGGCTCGCGGCCACCGTGGATGTGGTGCTCACGGCCGCCGTCATGGGCCTTGGAGTCATATCGGTCCGCGGCTGCGGTGCGCGGCACCGGCTCGGGGTCTCCACGGTCGCCGCAGCCGCTGCGGCCGCCAGCGTCTTCCTCGGAGCGGGCGGCGCCGCCGCGGGAGCCGGGGCGCTCGGGCTGGTCGCCGCGCGGACCGCTCGTCCCGGGCGGCGAGCCCGGCCCGTTCCGTTCGGTGCCTGCCTGGCAGCCGGCACCGTCTGCGTCATCCTCGCGAGCGCCGTCCCGCCGCTCCGCGCGGCGGCGGCGGTCCGCAACGACCTCGTCCTTCGTCACCTGATCTCCCCCCTGCCATGATCCGCCCCACGATCTTCGCGGCCGCCGCGCTCTGCGCCGCGGCCGGAGTCTCCCACGCGCAGCAGCCGCTCGCCGTGGGCACCGCGACCGGCCTGGGCGGCGCCGCCGTCACCGAGGCGCGCCGCACGGACGCCCCGCTCTGGAACCCCGCGCTCGTCGCGATCTACGATGGGCCGCTCTCCTCGTACTCGGCCCTCGCCGTGGACGTGGACGCCTTCCCGTCCCGCGCGTGGCGGGAGCCGGCGCGCGCCCTCGGCCTCGTGGGCCTCCCCTCCGGCCTTGACTGGCTCGGCGGCCTCCGCCCCGGCGCCGGCGCGGCCGTGGCGGCGGGCCGGGTGCAGTGGCTGGCCACGCAGCACCGGGACTTCGCCCTCAGCGTGTCGTCGCACCACGTCGCGGCCGGCGACATCCCCGCCGGGATCGGGATGCCGCTGGGCGGCTCCTCGGGGGTGGCGGGCCCCGTCGCGCCCGACTCCACCCTGCGCTCGTCGGCCACGGTGCTGGCGGTCGCGCGCGGAGCCCACGTCGGACGGCTCCCCGTCGTGGGTGCGCTGTGGGTCGGCGCGACGGCGAAGGGATGGTGGCTGCATTCGTACGCCCGCGGGGCATTCCTGGGGGCGGAGCCGGCGGAGGAGGTCTACCGGGAGGTCGGCATCCGGAACGTGCCGGGCTGGGGGCTGGACGTGGGCGTGGTGGCGCAGCCGTTCGCGCGGGTGCGCCTGGGCGCCTCCGTCTCGAACGCCGTCTCCGGCGCCTTCCGCCCGAAGAACGGCCCCCGCGTGCGGCTCGTCTCCGTCGTCCCCGGCGAGGAGGGCGGCCTTGAGGTCACCGAGACCTACGGTCCGTACCTCGGGGCCGCGGACGATGGGGCCGAGGAAGGACGCCTCGGCCGCGAGCTGTGGGAGTCGGTCGCCTTCCCGGCCGTGCTGAGCGCGGGCGGGACGCTAGAGACGGACGCCGGCGCCTTCTCGGCCGCGCTGCGCGCCGAGCTGGCCGGCGGCGGACTGGAGCCCGGGTGGGATGCCGCGCCGTACACGCTGGCTTATGCGGGAACGAGCGCGTTCCCCCTCCGCGCCTCCTACGCATGGGGCGGCGACACCCGGCTGCTCTCGCTCGGCCTGCGGCTCGGGCGGTGCGAGCGGCGCTGGCACCTGGGCGCGGTGCGCCGGACGGGTCCGTGGGGGACCGCGTACGGCGCGTCGGCCTCGGTTTCCGTCGGCTCCGCCGCCGGGTGCGACCTGTTCCGCTCCTGAACCGGAGAGCCACGGATGGCCACGACACCACCGGACGGTGGAGGGCGCACGCCCGCCGAGCAGCTGCGGGCGCTCGGGCACGGCGCGGGGACGGCCCCGAGGGAAGATTCCCCGCGCTGGCACCTGGGCGCGGCCGAAGACGCGATGGACGAGGGTCGCTGGGACACGGCGCGCGCCGCGCTCCAGCGCGCGCGAGAGAGCATCGCGCCGGGGTCGCCGGAAGTCGGCGAGGCCGCATACGTCGCGCTGCGCCTCGCCGTGGCGACGGTCGACCTGCGCACCGCCACGTCGGAGGTGCTGGCGCTCGCCGACCGGATGGACGCCGCCGACCCGGTCTGGAACCGCCGCGTGCGCCGGATCGTCGAGGCGGCGCCTCCGGTCTTCGCCGCGTCCATGCGCGCCGGGCTGCTGGACCTCCTCCCCCCGCTCCCGGACCCGGCGGAGCGGCGCGATCCCGAAGCCCTGGAGATCCCGGCCTTTGAGGTCCCGCCCGGGGGGCTGCCGTTGCTGCCGGACGAGGACGCCTGGCCGGTGGCGGATGAGACGTCAGCCCCCGCCGCAGCTGCGACGGGACCGCTGCGCGACTCCGCCGAGCTGCCCCCGGTCCCGACCGAGAGCCCGTTCGCGGCGGCGAGGGCGGCTCGGCAGGCGGCCGCTCCGCCCCATGACCCGAAGGAGGACGTCGTCGTGCTCGATCCCGACGCGTTTTCCCCGTCCAGGGAGCCGGAGCCCTTCTCCGGACGGGTCTTCGTTCCCGCCGCGGGCGAGGACCTCACCGACGCGGGCGCCCTCCGTGACCGGCTGGTCGAGGAGATGCTCGCGAGGATAGGGGAGGAGGAGGGGCAGCTCCTCTTCGCGACTGCCACCACCTTCCTGAACAACGGCGAGTTCGAGACCGCCGAGATCATGTTCTCGGCGGCGATGCAGCTCCCGGAGCTGAGGGTGCCGGCGTGCGAGGGGGTGATGCAGGCGCTGGTCGGCGCGGGACGCTACGCGGAGGCCGTGGCGACGGGAGCGAGGGCGGCGAGGATCTTCGCGCGGGAGGGGGAGGCGCTGTTCGGGATCGTGTACTGGCACGGCGTCGCCGCCCAGGCGGTCGGCGACGCCGCGGTGGCGCGGAGCTGCTTCGCGCGGATCGACGCCACCCCGCACCGGGGCCAGTTTCCCGACCTCGCCGACCGCATGGCGGCCGTGCGGTGATGGAGGGCGTGCACTCCACTGGAGCCGGCCTGCTCCCGCGGCTCCTGGCGGACGCCGAGCGCCACGCGGCGGACGGCCGCGTGCGCGAGGCGTTCGTGCTGCTGCGGTGGGCCTCGCGGGTGGCGCCCCCGGCGTCGCTTCCGGTGGTGCTGCTTGCCTATCACCGGGTGCGGGCCGCGCGGAAGCAAGTCGGTGGCGCCGCGGTCGGCAAGCTCGCGGCGGAAGCGCTTCGGCTGAGCCCCAGGCCCGCGGCGGGTGCCGGCGTGGCTTCGGACGCGCTCGGTTTCCCGGTGCCGCGCTTTCCGACCCGCGCCCCGGAGCTGGACCCCGAGGCGTTCGTACCAGCCCCCCGGATTGTTGAACCGCCCTCCAGGACGCGGTCTCCGGCACCCGCTGTGCGCCCGCACTCGGGCCGCGCGACCCGAAGGCAGGCAGCGGCGGTTCTTTTACTCGCGGCGGTTCTGGCGATGCTCTGCTTCGCACCGGAGACCGCGCGGAAGGTCGGCGTCCGTCTCACGGGCGAAAAAGAAGTCGAGGTAGCAGCGGAGGCCGCCCTGCGTGCTGGCGAGCCCGCACGCGCTCTGGCGATCACGGACGAAGTCAGCGACCCTCCTCCGGAGGTGATCCTCATCCGGGCCCGCTCCCTGTTGGCGCTTGGGGATACCTCCGATGGGGCCGCGGCACTCTCCGCGGTTGCTGCGCATCCGCTCGCGAGCGCGATGGAAAGATCCGAGGCAGCGCGGCTGCTCGGGATGATTCCCGAAAGCCAAGACGCTGCCGCTGATGCATATCTGCGTGCTTTTTCAGCGGGCCTCCCATTGGAGGAGTGGAGAGCTGTGGCAGAGTCTCTGGAACGGGCAGGTCGACCGGAGCAGGCGCGCAGAGTGCGTGAGCTATGGCAGAGGCAGGTGCCATCATCAGCCGTTCAGCAGATGCCGGTTGTCTCGCCACCGCCGGGGCCACGATAGCAGAGACCCTGCAGTTTCGAAGGCGGCGGCAGGGCCGCGGGTAATCGTTGTCGCACTGCATCGTGGCTGGGTTCCGGCAAACCGATGAGAGCCCGATGGCACGCTGGTTCACGAGATTTGGAGGTCAGCACGACAATAACGCCCCGCCACCAGCAAAGGGGAAGGGCGTTATCGCGAAAAGGGAGGAGGAGAGACCTACACCCCCAGATCCAGATCTACCCAGAGGGCGGCGTGATCCGATGCGGAGTTCCGGTCGGATGTGACTTCAGGGAAGTGCGGAAAGGTGCGCGGCGCATAGATTCCGCGCCGCTCGATTCCCGCGCCTTGGACCCGCTCCCAAAGGGCGGGAGAGAGCAGGATGTAGTCGATTTTCTGCTCCGGGCGCCCCGTGTCGAACGTGCCTGGCCGCCCCTGGTCGTCGTAATCGGGATGCAGCGATACGTCGCGGAGATCTGTGCCCGTAACAAGGGGCTCAAGCGGTTCGCTTGTCGGGACATCGTTGAGGTCTCCGACGATCGCCACGAAATCGAAGCGCTCACGCCGCTGAAGATAGATCGACCTGACCTGCTCCGCCTGCCGGCGGCGCCGGGCATCGTTCGCGGCCTGGTCGCCGTAGCCCTTGGACTTGAAGTGGTTCCCGATTACCCACAGCCGCTGGTCGTCAGTGAGCTCGATCTCGTACTCGGGAGCGTCCCGATTGAAGATGCGCCCCTCTGCGTCGACATCGTGGATGTGACTGCAGATGGAGGTAATCCTGTGGTGCGAAAGGAGCCCGATGTCGATGCCGCGTGGGTCGTTGCCATCGATCAGGAGGTCGAACTTGAACGCATTGCCGAACTCGTTCCCCAGCACCTGACGATTGAATCGGTCAAGCGCGATTCGATCCTCGACCTCGACAATGCAGAGGACGTCCGGTTCTACCGCAGTGATGACGCGGCCGGTGTTCACAATCTGATCACCCGGGAGGTCCTCCCGGACCAGGTCGATCCATCCGACCCAGTCGGCCCGGCCATTCGCTACGACCCTCACGCGGTCACTGCCTGGCGGCACCGTGAAGAGCTTTTCACGGACCTGTTGGATGGTGAACGGTCTGTTCCGGCGGTCGCGGTCTCCGAACCCGTAGCGATCAAGGATCTCGGTAATCTGCGCCTTGTTGTTGTCGTCGTAGGTGGTCTTGGCGAGGAGTGCAGCGAGGGCGGCGACGTCGTCAAGGACCGGCCGGCCCTCCGCCCAACTCTCGAGGTTCATCGCCGCGGGGCGGCTGAACAGGTTCTCGACATTGAAGGTCGCGAGGCGCATGGCTCCTCCGGCTCGGCAGATTACCTCCAGCGGGGCGATGCCGCCGGAATAAGTTCAGCGTGCGTATCCGCTGGAGACTGGGGTTTCGGCGGCCGAGGGGTCGATCTGGCGTCCGTCGAAGAAACCGCTGAGCTGTGCCCCGATGCCCGCGTTGACGCCGAACTTCTTGGGATCAAGCCCGCGGCGGTTCGCGTTGATCAGCCTGAAGATGTTCCACTCGTCGTGGCTGCCCAAGCTGTACGCGATGCTCGCGCGCACTGTGTAGAACCGGACGAAGTCCTGCCGAAGCCGCTCCCACGCGGCGCGCAGCTCTTTCTCGTCCGATGTCAACTCGGCGGGCTTCCCTTTGTAGGCCTCGCTGATTCCCCAAGTGATGCCGTTCACGGCGAAGTATTCGCGGAAGTCCGGATCCGTCGCGAACTTGCTCGCGAAGTAGGCCTCCACCGACGCGGTGAGCGTACGGCCGCCCGTCTCCTGGAAGAACGCTTCGACGTCGGAGGGACCGAGGAAGTAGTACGCATCGAAATATGCGCCCGTGTTCTCCTTCTCCAACTCTCCTGCGTTCGGCGCCGTCACCAGGACCTGCGTCCACATCCGCATGTAGTCGCCCCCCGACGGGGGTGCCTCCCTGATCAGCTCGGAAAGCTCGTATCCCTTTTCTCTGGCAAAGGCCGCGATGAGGCCGAGCCCCTCCTTTGATTCGAGCTGGTAAGCGGTGGGATTGAGGATCCAAAAGCGTTCCCCCCACTTCGCGCGCAGACGTCGCTCCGTGGCCTGGGCGATCTCGACGTTGGTCCGGTGAAACCCTCCTCCCCGAGCGCTGATGGGACAGCTCAGGTACACGATGATCTTGTCCTCCGCGCGCGCGCGCTGGATGTCCGTCTGGATCAGCCTCTTCTGCTCGTCGAAGAGGTCCGGCCAGTAGTGCTCGTGCCAGACGAACTTCATGGGGAAGCCCGGGACCGGCTCCTGCGGCTCCGTCAGCTTTTTCGCTAGGATCGGATCGATCTTCGTCACGGTGCTTCCTCCCTCATCGGTGACTGTTTTTGCGCGTGGTGGAGCGAGCACTTCGGCAACCGGCGGCCGGCCCCAGCGCCGTCAGCGGGAAAGCGCCTAGAACGTGTAGGGACCGATCCCTGCCAGGAGGAACCAGATGCTGATCCCATGGGCGCGACGTTTCAGGGCGAAGCTGTCGTGTCCCGCGTAGGCCAACCGTTGCGACTCGGTCAGGAGCGGCATCGTCAGAATGTGGTACGCCAAGTAGCCGCACGGGTGCAGGCCACCGGCATCAAAACTCCCCCGTCTTGGCGGCCTCGGTACCACTGACGTTGATGTCCCTCTCGTCCTGCTCGAGCTGACGACGGACTTTCTCGTTCAGGACGGGGTTCACCAGGAGCTCGTTGAGTGTCAGCGCCGCGTCGCTGACGCCAAGGAAGTACAATACTTCGAGGAATCCCGGACGATTGTTGAAATGGCCGGTCAAAATGATCTCGTCTCCGTCCTTTGAGGACGGATCGGGAATGATACCGCCCTGCGGTCCCGGCTTTCCCTTGATTACCTGCGCCGGCTCCTCGGATTCAAGGCGGAGGATGGTCAGCGCTCGCCCCAAGCCGTCCATATGACCGATCAACATGGCGAGTTCTGCAATCTGATGATCGAGCAGGCGCCGGTATGCGGCCTCGGACCCAAGCCCTGGTGACATGTCGAGCCGTCGTAACCCGGCGGCCACCTCGCGGCGATTCTCGCGGTCGAGTTCCTCCCGGACGCGGGGCTCTAACTCGTGCGCGGAGTGCGGCGCAGTGACGAACCGGTGCGTCCAGGACAGGACGGCGCGTTCGGACTCGCTAAAGACGTCCTTCGGCGCGTTCTCATGGCTGTGCACCCATAGGATCACTTCGTTGGCACGTTCAACGGCCCGCTTCCTGGCCTCCTCCTGTTCGTCGGCCGTGAAGTTCGGCTTCGGGTCCCGGTTCACGCCGTACTCGTCTAGGTAGGCATTGAAGAGGAACATCGTGTGGTGTTCGATCCCGTAACGGCTCCGTGTCGTCCGGTAGATCTTTTGGAACACCAATTCCTTCAGGAGACGTGACACGAAGCCGCCCGTGTGGGTCCCATTTCGCCATTCGTCCTCGTTGAACAATAACGGCAGCGAGTATGGAGGCTCGAACCGAGCGAGCTCCGGGTGGAGCATGAGGGCGTAGGGTAGGCTTCCTGGAAAGTGCGCGCCGAAGCTCCAGCCGTACACGCCAACCTGCACTCCGCCGACCGTCAAGCCCTTATCAAGGTCCTGATGGGATTCTCCGGCACGCAGAGGCTCGTACGTGCGCAGCGGGATCCGGCGCGCTCGGTCCTTCAGGGGAGCTGGCGCGACCCGGACGTACCCCTTTCGGATTTCCGCGAGCGGTGGTTCGACGACGGGAGGGACGAGGTCCACCATTCCCTCTCCACCGAGCGCGTTCAACCCGTTGAGCCGCGTGATTAACTCATCCGGAAGCAGCGCCTGCATCACGTCGGGGAGGAACGATTCGTCCGGGACATTCAGCGAGGTAAACACCCCGGTAAGCGCCACGAACTGCATGCACAGGAATGCGAGCTCGACTACTTGAGCGTCGATTATCCGCTCGTTCATTTGCTCGGGGATCTGCGTCGGCACCCCGGCGGCCGCCTGGGCGCACGCCTCCACGAAATCCTCCTGGCCCGGTTCGGACAGGTACGCGCGCGCGCGGGCGGCGCGGGCGGCGTTGAGCTGGTCCATCCATCGGGCTTCGGCAGGGTACCGACGGGCGTTGTCCTCGCCCAGGGCGCGGCGCAAACTATCGTACTGCTCGTCAGTGTACGACTTGGGGTCGGTGGCGAACGCGTCGGCGAACGCGAGCGCCTCCCGTTCGACCGGGGTGTAGACGGCGGGGTGGGCGCGATGGTCGGTCAGCTTCGTCCACTTCGCCGTGAACTCCGCGAGGGGGAGGCTGTGGCGGTTGGCTGTGAACCGGCCAAGGACCGCGTGGTGGGTCATGGAGTACCACGAGCGCCGGCGCTGAGCGATCAGAGAGATGCACAGCTCGCGCGTCACCCGGTCGACGAAGCCGGAAACCTGGATCCCATTGCGGAAGGAGGGCTCGTCGAAGATCAGCGTGGCCGAGAAGTGGAGCTGGTGCTCGAAGATGGCCGGGATGTGAAGGAAGTAGCGAGCGAGGTTGTTCGGGAATGGGGCGGGATTCAGGTTCCCGCTCCAGATCCAGTCGCTCATTCCCTGCAAACCCTTCGTCCAGTTCGCGTTGCCGAGCGAGAGGTCGGCGTCGCGGAGCGGCAGCGAGCACGGAGGACGCCCTTCCTGACCGAGGGGAATGATGGTGGACTGAGGCATTGGAATCCGGGCGGGCACAGGTGGCAGTTATGCAGCCGGCTCGGCGTTGCCGTTGCGGTCGACGAAGTAAGTTTCCAGCGCCGGCAGGCCGAGGGCCCTGCGGCCCTCCGCGACGCGCTCGCGCAGATCGCGGATCGCGCCCTGCGCCGCCGGGTCGTCCTTCAGCCGGGCCGGGATGTTGAGGACCCCGCCGTGCTCGGGCGGCGCCAGCCCCCGCACGAGTGTCCGCCGGATGATCCGGTGCTGCCGCGTGTCCTCGTCCGCGGCGTCTGTACGGGAGGGGTCGCGCACCACGGCGGACGCCGCGCCCCGGGTGGAGATCTGGTCAAGCTCGGGGACCATCACCCAGAGCTGCTGCGCTTGGTAGCTCTCAACGGACCCAGCAACGTTCGCCACGATCCCGCGGTAGTGGCAGTATTCCACAAAGAAACGGATGTCCTCGAGGTCCAGGATCCCCGACTGCGGGAGGTCGCGTCCCCCGAAACGGTTGAAATCGACCATGTCGCTGCCGGCGGTGTCGACGAGGCAGATGCTGCTCACCTTGGAGAGGATCGAGGTGTCGAGCATGATGGCGTTCGCGCCGGAGTCTGCCGCCGCGTCCACCATGGCCTTGACCACCGCCCGATTGGTCTTCTTCCCCTGCGCGAGCCGGGGGAAGTACTGGCTGTGCGGGAAGAGCTCGTTCACGCGAACGAACGCGTGGTTCGCTCCCTGCGGCAGGACCCCGCGCCCCACCAGACTCCCGAGGGAGACCTGGCCCGGGTCGGTGAACAGGATGCCGCCCTCCCGGTCCCGCAGCGTCCCGACCGCATAGCGCTCCAAGTCGAACGCGAGCGGATCCTCGGGCGTCGACGGGTAGAACTCGCGCAGCTCGACCAGCACCCGCCGCACGCTCTCCTCGGTGCGGCGCTCCTCCCATAGCGCGACATTCTGCGCGAAGAGCACGGACATGACCTGCGAGTGGGAGAAATGCTCTGTACGCCGGAGCGTCAGGACGACCTCGGCGAGAACCTCCTTCAGCATCTCGATGTGCATCCCGTCCACCCCGACCTTGACGAGATTGCATGAATGGACGCGCGTGCCCATCGAGGCGGCGACCCCGATCGCGGCCTGCGCGGCCTTGCCGGCAATCTCGTAAGGGGATTTCTCGAGCGCCTCGCCCGTCTCGGAGCGGCGGAACAGGAGCTGGTCTTCGCCGATGTTCGTGCTGAGCTGCACATCGAGATCGCGGGCGTAGTCGAGGACTGCGTCGCTGATCGCCATGATGTGCTGCGGCTTGATGTTTCCGAGCGCGCTCTTCGGATCCTCACTGTCGATGATACGGCCGCCTCCGAGCACCGCCTCACGCGCCTCTTGCGCGTTGAACACACTCACGAGGAGCTTGCGATTCAGCGAGCGATTGGGCGTCATGGCAGCACGGGAGAATGAGAAAGAGAAAAGGGGATGGGTGCCGGTCCTGCACGGCACTCGATGGATCGGCTACAAATTCGTGGGGCTTACTTCGCTCCTGCGCCGAACGGCTTTCCAGGCGGGAACTGGGTGGAGGGACATCAAAGAATCCCCATAAGGGTCTATCTCGAATAGAGGTGAGTACAGAAAATAGGCGCAGGTAGAACTTCGTCAAGAAAAATCGTGAGCACCTCCCCTATCCGAGCGTGCCACCAGACGGCATCCCTCTCCTCTGAACCGCGACCTCGCGGTAGGCGTTCGGCTACTCATCTTCTTCCACCGATGCTATGCGAGGAATCACAAGTTCGGTCATTGGGCACCATCATATACTTTCGGAATCAGCCTCTGGAGTGCGGCCAGTCTCCTAGATGCCAGCGATGCTGACCGCGGTGGTCCCCGTAGTCGACGTATAGTCGCGCTCTCCCGAACTGGCTGCCGGTCAGGGGGTTGGGGGGGTATCCGGCACGCGGGCGGCCTAGCGCAGGGCAGAGTTGCCCAGCGTCCGCAGTTCGCCCCGGAACTGGTCAGGCTCGTTGGCGTGCGCCAGCGCGTCCTCCTCGCGGACCTCGCCCCGCACCACCAGCTCGGCCAGGGACCGCTCCAGCGTGGTCATCCCCGATCCGCGCTCGTTCATGTCGCTCCTGAGCGACGCGAGATTCCCGTCGCGGATCTTGTTGACCGTCGAGCTGGTCCTGAGCAGCACCTCGAACGCCGCGATCCGGCCCGTCCCGTCTGCGCGCGGGACCAGCGCCTGCGCGATCACCGCGCGGATCACGCCCGCAACCTGGCGGCGCGTCTCCTCCTCCCGGTCCGCCCCCGCCAGCCCCACTACGCGCGCCACGCCCCCGGACGCGGACTTGCCGTGCACCGTGGTCAGCACCAGGTGCCCGGTGTCCGAGAGCGCGAGCGCCTGCTTCAGCACCCCGCGCTGCCGCACCTCGCCGAGCAGGATCACGTCAGGGTCCTGCCGCAGCCCGGCCCGCGCCGCGGCGGCGTAGGACCGAGTGTCGGAGCCCACCTCCCGCTGCGAGATCACGCACCCCCGCTCCCGGTACGCGAACTCCACCGGGTCCTCCACCGTCAGGATCTTCCCGGCCCGACGCTCGTTCACTTCGTTCACGATGGCCGCCATCGTGGTGGACTTGCCCGCGCCCGTGGGGCCGACCAGCAGCACCAGGCCGTTGGGCAGGTCGACCAGCCCCTGCACCGCCGCGGGGAGCCCCACCTCGTCCATGCTGGCGGGCGGCGGCGGCACACGCCGGAACACCGCGGCGGGCCCGCGCTGCTCGAAGTACGCGTTCACGCGGTAGCGGCCGAGCGCCTCCCCGCCGTCGTAGGAGTAGTCCACCTCCCGGTCGGCTTCCCACCGCGCGTGGAGGTGGCGCGGCATCGTCCCCAGGATCAGCGTGCGGAGCTCGTCGGCGCCGAGCTCGCGGACGCCGTGCGCCTCGTCGCGGCGGACCGGGGCCATGCGGCCGTGGAGGCGCACGCGCGGGAGGGCGCCCGGGACCAAATGGAGGTCCGATCCCGCGCAGGCGAGGACGGCCTCCAGGAAGGGATCGATTGGGTTGTCGTAGGGCATGCGGAGCGGCGGAGGGCGGGGACCGGGCGCGTCGTCCGGCGGAATGCACCCGGGGTACCAGCCCATGTACCGCTCACCCGCGCGGACGGTTCGCGCGGCCGCCCCACGCCGAAACTTCCCTGCAGATGCCCCACCTTCTCCTCGTCCGGGCCCTCCGTCCGGCGGCCGTCGTGTGCGCCCTGGCCGTGCTCTCCGGCTGCGGCGCGGGCGGCGGCGCGTTCCGCGCCTCGGAGGGCCCATTCCTCTCCCCGGGCCCGCTCCCGGGCGCCGACGCCGGCACCCTCCGGGCGACGCCCGCCGTTCCCGCCTCGCCGGCCGGGCGGCCGAGCTCCGCGCCGGTGGCGGGGGCGCCGGGGATGCCCGCCGGGCTCACCGCCGGCCAGGGGACCGCCCCGCTCCCGGGCGCCGGGATGGCGGGGATCGGGCCGGTGCACGGGCTCGTGATCCCGGTCTCGCTCGGTCCCCGCATCCCGCTGCGCGACGACGCGGCGCTCACGCGCGAGTTCTTCGGCGCGGACCCGGGCGCCTCCGGGCCGACGCTGGTGGAGCAGATGCGCGACGTCTCCGGGGGTCTCTTCCGCCCCACCTTCGAGGTCCTGCCCTCGCTGGTGGACTCGCGGCCGAACGTCCTCCCGGCGAGCGCGGCGCCGCGCGAGCTGATGGAGTTCGCGCAGGCCGTGCTGCAGACCGCCGCCGAGCGGTCCGACCTCTCCCGCTTCGACAACGACGGCCCGGACGGAATCCCTGCCTCCCGCGACGACGACGGGCGGCTGGACTTCGTGATCCTGGTGGTGGAGACCGACGCCTCGTTTCCAAGCGTGACGCTCAGACAGGATTTCCCCGTCCCGACCCCGGCCGGCGCGCTCCGGAGCGGGCCGATCCACGTCCTCTCCCTGTCCCGGAGCGAGGTGGCCGACGTCCGCCCCGCGGTCGGGCTCTGGCTTGACGGGCTCGGTCTCGATCCCGGCGAGCGGTTCTTCCCCTCCACCTTCCCGCGCGGCGTCTCTTCACTCGCCCGCGCGCGCCTCGGCTGGCTCCCGGTCGAGCCGGTCCTGGCGGCCGGGACGACGGGGGTCGCGGACGGGAAGGCGCTCCTGTACCCGCTGCAGGACCTCGCGTCCGGCGCGGGGTTCTGGCTGATTGAGCGGGACCGCGACCGCGTCTTCGTCTCCCGCGTGGCGCGCAAGGCCGACGGGCACTTCTTCGCCACCGAGGCGCACGTTCTCCGCGCCGGGGAGGGCCAGGTGCTTCCGCTCACCCGGCAGTTCGGGGAGCGGGGATCGCGGGTGCTGGTGCGCTGGCCGGACGGCGCGGGGGCCCCGGAGGCGGAGCTGGTGACGGTGCCGGCGCGCCCGGCCGACCCTGCCCCCCTGCGGCGCACCGGGTCATGACCCGCGCCAGGACCGCCCTGGTGGCCTGCGCGTCCGCCGCGGCGGTGATCGCGACCGCCGGCGGGACCTTCGGCCGTTCGCCCGCGGCGGACGCCGCGGCGGGCCCGAGCCGGGCCGAACTGCTTGCCGCGCGGGCGGAGGCGGACCGCCTGGGCGCGCGGTTGGACACCCTCGAAGCGCGGCTGGGGCTGCTGCCGCCGGGACGGGATACCGGGGACGCCGTATTCCGCGCACGTTACGCGCGGCTGTGGGCGCGGGAGGCCGAGGTGGCGCGGCGCGCCGAGGCGTGGCTGCACTTCGTGCCCAGCGGCGCGCCGGTTCCCGGCGGCGTGGTCACCAGCGCGTTCAGCCCCGGGCGGTACCACCCGATCCGGCGCCGCGTGATCCCGCACGTGGGGCTGGACATCGGCGCGCCGTACGGGGCGCCGGTGCACGCGACCGCGGACGGGAGTGTGTTCGCGACGGCCGACAACCCTACCTACGGGCTGACCGTGGACCTCCGGCACGGCGACTCCGGCTTCCTCACCCGCTACGCGCACCTGTCGCGGCTGGGCGTGCGCCCGGGCCAGGCGGTCCGGCGCGGGGACGTGATCGGGTGGGTGGGAAGCACCGGACTCGCCACGGGCCCGCACACGCACTACGAGGTCTTCTACCAGGGATGGCGCCGCGACCCGATCGACTTCATGCCGCCCGGCCCCGTGGCCGAGGAGGCGCGCTTCGGGATCGACTGATGCGGCCTCCAGGAAGCGACCACGCCGACCTCTCCGCGGTCCGCGACCCCAGCCGGGGAAGCGGACCGCGGTCGTTTCCGGGGCGTCCCGCGCACCCCGGCCGTCCCACCCACCTCGGAAGGAGCCCCATGCAACCATCTGAGCGGGGCCGCGCCGGATACACGCTCGTCGAGCTGATCGGCGCGGTGGTGATCGCCGCCGTCCTTCTGGCGCTCACCATGCCTGGAATCGCCCACGCGCTGCGGGTGCGCCAGGCGGAGGCGGTGCTCAAGCACGACCTCCACAACGCCGCGAACGTCTACGAGCAGGCGTACCTCACCGACCGGCTCTATCCGGAGTTCCAGGCGCTCGAGGCGCGCGGGTTCCGGCTCTCGCCCAACATCGCCTTGGACTCGCAGGCGGTGGCCGGCGAGCGCGTCTACCTGCGCCTCCGCCACGTCCCCACCGGCCAGCTCTGCGTGCTGGACTACTCGCGCTCCTCCGCGGTCGCCCGCAACCGCGCGGACTGCTACGCCGGCGGGCAGGAGCGGGACACGGCGCTCGCCGTCACGGCCGAGCCGCCGCCCGCGCCGCCCAGCGACACCTTCGGGGTGCGGCCGCCGGCGCCGCCGGACACGGCGGAGAACGCGCTCGCGCTGGCGAGCCCGAGCGTGGACAGCCCCGCGAGCCAGAGCGCGCGCCCCGGGTCGTCGCTCACGCAGACCTTCACCATCACCAACCGCAGCCCCGTCGCGCGGACGTTCCGCTTCGAGGCGGGGAGCAGCAGCCCGACGGTCGTCCCCACCCCCGCCGCGCCGGCACCGCTGACCCTCCTCCCCGGCGTTCCCACGCCGGTTATAGTGTCGTACACGGCGGCCGCGGACGCGCTGGCCGACGCGTCGACGGTGATCCCGCTGCGGGCCGTGGACGCGGAGGACGAGCGCTGGAGCGCGACCGGGAGCTTCACCTTCTCCACCGCACTCGCGCTCGCCGACCCCGCCGTCGCGCTCGGCGGCCCGGCGGCCCGCGTCGAGGACGCGGGCCAGCCGTTCGACGTCTCCTGGAGCGTGACCAACCGCACCAACGCGGCGCGCATGCTGGTACTCTCGCTCTCGGCGAGCGCGCCGGCGCACCTCCAGGTGGTCTCCACGGCCAGCGCGGGGCGGGTCCCGTTCGCGCCGGGGCAGACGCGCGCCGTGACCGCGCGCCTTCTGCTGGCGGACGACTTCGACGGCGGGACGCGCAGCACGGCGACGCTGGAGGCGTGGGACGCGGACGCGCCCGCGTACCGCGCGGCGGCCGCCCTCACCGCGGAGACCCGCACCGTCCTCGCGGCGCCCGCGATCACGGCCCCCGCGGCGCGAAGCGCGGACCCCGGCACGCCGTTCAGCCTCACCTGGTCGGTCCGCAACGCGAGCAACCAGGCCCGCAGCTTCCAGGTCACTCCCTCCGTGGCCGACCCCGGGCACCTCGAGATCGTCGGTTCCACGGGTACGGGGGTGCAGACCCTCGGCCGCGGTCAGGCGCTCGCGGTCTCCGTCACCTACCGGGTGAAGCCCGGGGCGGTAGCCGGGCGCACCAGCGACGCGGCGCTCCAGGTGGCGGACCGGGCGGCGCCCCAATTCCAGGCGGGGGCCGCGGTCGCGATCGGGACGAACACGGTGCTCGCCAATCCGGCGATCACGCCACCGGCCGCGCAGACCGCGAAACCCGACGAGGAGCTCACCGTCACCTGGACCGTCCGCAACGGCGCCAACGCCCCGCGGGTGCTCGTCCTGGACCCGTCCGTCCTGCCGGCCGCGGAAGTGATCCTGGTCTCGTCCACCGGGAGCGGGGAAGTGCCGTTCGGGCCCGCGGAGACGCGCGTGGTGAGCGCGCGCTACCGGATGCGCGGCGGCTCCCTGGCGGGGGCGACCTCCGCTCCTGCCCTGGCCGCCACCGACAAGCTCGCGCCATCGTACGCCGCGTGCGCCAACTTCGAGTTCACGACCGCGGCGGACTACCGCGACCCGGTCCTCGCGGCGCCGGCGGACCGCGGCGCGGATCCCGGCACCGGGAGCACGGCCGTCTTCCGGCTCCAGAACCGCAGCAACCTCCCGCGCACCTTCACGCTGGCGGCCACCTCCACGAACGGCGCGGCGGTCGCGGACCCGGCCGATCCGGCGCCCGTAGCGGTGCCGGCGTATGGCTCGGCCGATGTGCCGATCGCCGTCGCCGTCCCGGCGGGGGCGCTCGGGTACGCCCAAGCCGCCGTGGCGCTCCGGGCCGCCGACGCGGGTCAGCCGGCCCTCGCCGGCGCCGCGCAACTCGTGGTCACGGTCAACCCGGTGTACCTGCCGCCCACGCTCGCCTGGCCGGGGACGGCGACGGTGCGTCCCGGCGCGGCGGCCGTGGATTCCGCCACGCTCGTGAACCGGAGCAACGTCCCGGTCGAGTACTGCTTCGCTGTCGCGGTCGAGCCGGGGAACGTCGGCGAGGGACTGGTGGTGGCGCCACAGCCGGCCCCGCCGCCCTGCCGCACGCTGGGTGCGGCGGGGACTCCGTCGGCGGCCGCCGCGGTGCCGGTCGCGTTCTCGGGCGCCGGCGCGGCCCTGGCGGGGTGGAGCAACGTCGTCACCCTCACCGCCGCGGGCAGCACCCCCGCGCCCGTCTCGGCCGCCGCGCCGCTCCCGGTTACGGCGGAGCTGGTGCTGGCGGACCCCGCCTGGGTCGCGCTCCCCGTCTCGCCGATGCAGTGGGACGAGGGGGACGAGCGCGAGCTCTCCTTCACCTTCCGCAACGCCAGCAACGGCACCCGCAGCTTTTGCGTGGAGCTCCGCTCCGCCGATGCCGGGAAGCTGGACCCCGGCGCGGTGTCCCCGGCCTGCGGCATCCACGTCGGTCCGCGCGACACCCTCCGCCTCGCGCGCACCCTGCGGGCGCTCGGCCCCGCCACGGGGCTGCACGTGAGCGCCCTGGTGTACGACCAGGACGCGGCCGTGCACCGGGCGGAGGGCGGGTTCTACAACGTCATACGGGCGTCGAGGCCGATCGCCGACTGGACGGCGCCCGCGCCGGTCTACCTGCGCAGGTGGGCGACGTTCGACGGCAGCAGGTCGCGCAGCCCGGTGGGATCGCCGATCGTGCGCTACGTCTGGACGTGGGGGCTCTTCATGCAGCAGTGGGACCCCGCGCAGGGCCGCTTCGTCTACACCGGCACCTGGGGAACCGCGCGCGACGAGGTGACCACACCGGTGGTCCAGCGGGCGTACGACCTCCTGGGGACCTTCCAGGTCTGCCTGAGCGTAGTCGACGCGGCCGGCCGCATGAGCGATCCGAACTGCCAGCAGGTCACCACCATCCGGCCAACGGTCGCGCGGCTCGCCTGGCGCTACCGGGGGTGGTGGAGCGACAGGGACTGGTGTCTCGACGTCTGGTGGGACAACCAGTGCGACCCCGAGCACGGCAATGCGAGGTGGGAGATCGACCTCCGTCCCTCCGTCGGCGACGTCCCCATCAAGGAGGCCTATGCTGTGGTCCGGGTAAAGCTCCACAACACCGACGATCCGAACCGGCCCGCCACGGTCACGTACGCGGGGAACGCCGGCACGACGCCGCCGTGGGGAAGCTACACCTTCGGGCAGGACTACCCGGAGGCGGTGGGCAAGGCGCAGGACGGCCGCTGGCGGGTCCTCACCACGGTGGGTACGTCTGCCTTCGGCTGGCCGGCGAGCCCGAACCTCGCCAACCACCCCCTGGTCCTCAACATCAACCTGGCGGACGCAACGGGGATCGCCGACAGCGGTCCGCACTGGGTGCCGGACGACGTCTGGATCACGCTCTACGTCCAGGACGCCTACGACCGCTGGACCAGCGTCTCCGCGTACCGCAACCACGACAAGGGACAGTGGAAGCGCGCCTACGACACGACGGTGGTGGCGCAGGCGCGGCCGACCGCATCCGTCTCCCTCGAGCCCCTGGGCGAGGGGAAGTTCCTCGCGACGGGGTCCGGCGACAGCCCGGAGGGGCGGATCGTGGACGCGTGGTGGGAGCTCACCTTCGAGGACATCGGGAGCGGAGCCACGTCGACGCGGACCACGCGCGACCCCACCGTCGAGGTGGAGCCTTCCCAGTGCGAGCGGATCACGGTGACGTACGTCGTCAAGGACAACCTCGGGGCGGTGGGCCGGAGCTCCGACCTGGTGAGGGGAGAGGGAGGGAGTGCGTGCTTCGACCCGGGAGGAGGTGTGTTCCGATGAGAGCCTCGGCCTTCTGCGCGCTCGCGTTCCTGTTCGCTGTCGCGTGCGCGCGCGGCGAGACGGACGTCGGCGACCGCCGGGCCGCCGCCGCCCAAGTGGGGCAGCTCCTGTACGCGGAGAACCTGATCTCCGACCCCGAGGTGAACGCGAAGGTAGGCGGCTACGTCACGGCCGTCGACCGCGACGGTGCACCGCTCGACTCGGTGCTGCCCGATCTCCACACGTGGCTGGTGGAGTGGGCGGCCCGTCATCCGGATCGCGTTGCCCGCGCGCGGATGATGCCCTGGGCATCGCAGCCGCCGGTCCCCCGCGCCCGGGCGCAGTCAGCCGTCGGGGGCGCGGTCACGCTTCAATGGAGGGGAGCCGGCGGGTCACCGCCGGTCCCCCGGCGGTCGTTATCTCGAAAGTTCGATTCCACGGCACGCTCGAGCTTCCGCGCGGCGAGCGACCCCAGAGGTTACCGGTTGAACAGGCAGTCGCTACAGCGTTAACCGCGTAGTTCCTGTGGCAGGACGGGTCTGAGATAAATCCCCAAGCGTTTCACAGCCTGGCGGTACCCCTCCGTGCGCACGAGCAACGGGCGGGGTGATAACTGAAGGTACGCCCCTCCGCCTGGCAGCGGATCAACGCACGAAACAGGAGCATCTTGCTGCATCTGCGCCAAACCGCCCATCTCTTTTACGAGGTGCGGGCCGAGGAAAGTGCCCCAGCCGTCACCTCTGGCATACGTCCCAAAAAGCTTCTGGAGCCTCTGGATTTTTGAGAGCCGATTTACCTCTTCCTCTGGAAGTGGCTGGTCCCAGGGAGCGATCGGAACCCCTGAGAGTTCCGACGAAACATCATTGTGCGACGCTCCCCAAAGACTAATCCCGTACCTCGGTTCGAATATGTCTCTCAACGCGAACCCGAGCCTGACATCCGGGGAGTCATCACCAGTTTCTTCGCAAGAGGCGACATACTCGACGTTGACGGTCTCGCCATCCGTTCTCGGTACGCCGATTCCGAGGGTTGCCACCGTAGCCGAGCGCAGGCCGACAAACGCGAGGAGATCCGAGTATACCCCTCCGCGGAGATCGACTTCGAGTTGGCGGATCGCCTTTACGCTCGGTTTCGTGAGCCGAGAGAATTTGTCGGTCCCGGTGAACATCCCCTGGAAGCGAACTTCCTGAGGCACGAATCTCCCAATCAAGGACTCCAAAGCTGCGACCACATGCTCGGGCGCCTCCCGGATATCGTGAGCTTGGTAGAACGCCAGGCCGAAGTACATGCGCCGTGCCCGCCCGTAGATCAGTACGTGTCCAGGTGTCCCTCGAAGGGCTTCTTAAAAGCCCGTTCAGCGGCCTCAACATATCGCTGCAGTTGCCTTCTTCCTCGTGCAATCGCGCGGGGTGTGTTGGGCTTCAGCTCGCGAATGATGCCACGCGCCCGATCCAGTGCATCGGGAAGAAGCCGCGTTCCCGGGATCCGCCGATTGGTCTGGTACCCTCCGGCCTGCATCCGCTCTGAGTACTGACGGTGTGCTTCCCGGCCGCGCTGAGCTGCTGCATTGTTGCCGCTCGTGGAACTGCGTGAAAATAGAACGTTCGTGATCGCTTCACCAACCAGTTTCCCCGTCATCGCTCCGGTTGCTCCGCCAGCCACAACCTGAGCCGCGGCTGCGGGTGCGAGCACACCCTCTGAACCAGCGGTCTGGGCAAGGGCTGGACCAGAGGCCAGATTCGCGCCGATATGAGCACCGCCTGCGGTCGTGAGCGCCTCTATCGTCTGACAGAGGAAATCCTGCACACCGGAGAGCTCTCCAGGCTCGGGGCAGAGTCCATAGGGATCACTGTATGAGACCGGGTCCCCGTCAGCAAACCCATAGAGGTTGAGCCCGCCCGAGAGCCCGATCGGGTCCTCCTGAGTGAAGCGCCCTGTGCTCGCGTCGTAGAAGCGGTTGCGGCGGTAGTACTGTCCGCTCGGGTCACGGCCGTGCTGGAGGAGGCTACCCATCCACGAGTGCCGGCCGTGGAAATTGCTGGGCTTGTAGTCCAGGTTCATCCACATCCCCAGCGCCGGCCAGTCGATCTCGGTGCAGTGCACCATCTGCTCGCCTTCCTCCCCCCACCCCGGCGAGATCACCCCCTCCCGCTCACCCGGCGACCACACAACCGGCCGTATCTGCCTCCCTGCCGGCCCGACCGTGATGCACTCGCCGCCGGAACCTCCGTCGTAGCGCCCGGCCCAGTTGGAGCTTGGTACGATGCGCACCGGCCACGGGATCGAGTCGCTATACTCCACCCGTATCACCGATAGCGGATCGTCAATCCCCAGCCCGTGCGCGTACGCCACCCGCCCGTAGCCGAAGTAGCGGCTGATTGCCGACACCCGGTGCCCCACGTCGCGCTCCATGTCCTGCGGGTCTACGCCGCTGCCGCCTGGGGCGCTGACCTCGTACAGGATCTGGTCGCCGTCCCACACGGTGCGCACCACCGAGCGGATGCAGTCCGGCAGCAGGGGGCCGCCTTCATCGTGGCAGTACACCTCCTGGCGTGCCCGCGTCAGCACCCGCCGCCCGAGCGCGTCGTAGCGGTACTCCTCGAATGCCGAGCGCTCCGACACCGGCGGCATCTCGCCGTCTGCGTAGCAGCCGCCGGCTGGCATCAGGAGGCACGCTCTGCGGTCGTGCACCCGCAGCCGCTGCTCGGCATCGTAGTACGAGTGGGACGCCGCAAACAGCGTGATTCCCCCCTGGTCCTCGTCGTATTTCGTGCGGATCGGCCGCTTGGTCACCGAGGTCTGCTGGTTGCCGGCCGCGTCGTATCCGGTGGGCCGGCTGCTCAGGTCCCCCGCCACGCGCAGCGCCAAACGCCCGGTCCCCCGCTGGTAGAAGTAGCTCTCGCCGTCCCGGGCGCCGTTGTTTTGCAGGTCCGTGAGGGGCTGGCTGTCCTGGAGGCGGAGTTGCTGGTTGGCCAGGGCGTCCAGCACGTACTCCTCCGCCGTCCGCAGCTCTCTCTCCTGGTCGCGCGTGTAGCTGTAGGTGAGGGCTCCGAGCCCCGTGTAGCGGTTCAGGATGCGCTGCCGCTCAGGGGCAGCCACCACCGAGAGGGTCTTGCCGCGGAGGTCGTACGCGTAGGTCTCGTCGTGCACCGGCGTGGTGCCGCGCATCTCCACCCGGTGTGCGAGCCGCCCGCCCAGGTCGTAGGTGAACGTCTGCTCCGTGGCGCTGATCCGCGAGGCCAGGCTCCCGTCGGGGTTCCAGCGGTAGACGAAGCGCCCGCCCATCACGTCGCGAACCGTGTCGAGCGCAGCGTGCAGCGCGTGGTGGTACTCGGTCCGGCCGGTCCCGCCCGCCGGCGCGAGCTGCGCCGGGTGGATCACCGCCGTGCGCCGGCCGTTCAGGTCGTACTCGTATCCCAGCGTGTACGTGTGCGCGGAGAAGTCGCCGCCCGCATAGGCGCGCAGCTGCTGCGTCTCCGAGCGCAGCAGCCCGTTCGGGTAGTACTGGCGGCGCACTCGGGCGTCGCCATTGTCGGCCCGGACTATGTTCCCCGCGGTGTCGTACTCGAACTCCGCCACGTCGCCGGGAATTGTCACCCCGCCGAAGCCGGGGTTCGGTGTCCCGAGGAAGGTCCCGTCGGCGAGCTGCTGGAAGTACGGGTATATCCATGTGGTGCCGACCACCGAAAGCGTGTCGCGTGAATAGGCGACCGGCGGGACGATGCGCCGCCGCAGCCGGTTGAGCGCGTCGAACTCGCTGGTGATGGTGTGGCCCCGGCGCGTGTGGACCGCCACCGCGTTGCCGGCGGGGTCGTAGACCGTGCTGTCTCCAACCTCCGTGAGCGCCACGCTGGGCACCCGGTGGCACGAGCCCAGGTTGCCGGGGTCGCCGCAGACCACCTCCCAGGCGGTGTCGGCGCTGACCTCGCCGATCTCGGCCACGGTGCGCCCGGCCGCGTCGTAGCGCCAGCGGGTGGTCATCACCCCGATTTCATTCGGGTCGGGAACCGACCAGCGCGCCACGCTGTCGAGCTGTCCGGCGGCGTCGTAGAAGTTCTCCACCAGAACCCGCTCGGCCGGCGACTGGCGGCCGGGCGTCAGGCGCAGGGTGTCGGGCGAGTCGCGGGGAAGCCGCATCGCCGGGCCGACGCTTTCGGTCCGCTTCACCCGGTCCATCTCGTCGTAGAGCGTGACCTGGAATGCGCTGTCGGCTGGATTCTGCATCTCCCCGGGCCGCGGGAAAACCACCCGCACCGTCCGGCCCAGGGCATCGTTGTGGTAGGTGGTGCTGTCGGCGAGCGGGCCGATGCTGAGGAAGAGGTTCCCGGCGCCGTCGTACTCGTACGCCTCCGTCGCCGGTCCATGATCGGGCGTGGCGGGCGTCGTCACCGTATGGAGCAGCCCAGCGTGCGGGCCGGTCCAGTGATGGTAGCCGAAGACGACGCGCGAGCTTTCTCCGCGAATGTCCTGCTGCCAGACGCGGTTGCCGCTGGCCGAGTCGTAGCCCATCTGCGCAACCTCGCCCTGCGGCAGAGTGATCCGGGTGGCGAAGTCGGGCCAGTGGGGATTCTCGTAGGCGTAGCGCGTGGTGGCGTTCTCGCTGGTGTCCAGGGGTCTCACCACCGTCACGGAGTCCGGCATGCCGCGGGCGTTGTACCAGGCCCTCGTCAGCAGCCCGTTCGGCGCCTTCGTCTGCGTCACCAGCGCCGGGAAGCGCCAGTCGCCGCGCGTGAGGCTGCTCACGTACCCCAACGCGTTCTGCACCAGCCAGGGCCCACCCCAGCGGTCGAGCCAGAGCCGCGTGTGGTCTGCCACGTCTCCGCGCGGCCCGTCGATCAGCGTGAAGGCTTCGGCCACGGGCACCGGCTGGCCGACGGTGTCGCTCGGCGCCAGCCCCCGGCTCTCGGCCGCGGTGAAGCGCGTGACAATGTCGTCGCCCGTCCCCCGCATCAGCACGTGCGCCAAGCTCAGCTTGCCTCCTGCATCGTAGCTGAAAACCGTGCGCGTGCCGCGCCGGTCCACCCGGGCTGCGATCCGCCCGGCGCCGTCGTACTCGAAGCGGACCTGGCTCCCGTCCGGGTCCACGAAGCCGCTGATGCGGCCGGGATCTGCGGGGTCGCCCAGCACCGCGACCTGTCGTGCCCCGTGGTCGAAGTGGTCCGGCGCGGTCACGTGGTCGAGGCGCCCGCCCGCCGTGTAGTGGAAGCGGTAGGCGATCCAGTGCTCCCCGCTTCCGCCCGGCCGCAGCGGGACCTCGATGGTCTCGAGCCGTCCGGCTCCGTTATAGGTGAAGCGCGTGTGCTGGTCGAGGCGGTTCACCGTGGCGATGTGCCGTCCGCTCACATCGAAGTAGACGCGCGTACGCCCCGGCAGCCGCCGCTCGTAGGCGGCGCCCGAGTAGATTGAGGCGGTCACGCCCACGATGGTGTCGGGCCGGTCCACGGTGGGGCCCACCCACACGCCCGGCACGCCGCCGGCCGGCCGGTAGAGCTTCGTGCTTCCGTCGCCGCCGATCCAGTACAGGTGGTCGCCGAGGGCGACGAGCCTCTCCAGCCCGGCTACCCACCACCCTCGCCCGAAGGGGCTGTCCAGGCGGTTCACCACCGCCGTCTGGCCGAGCTGGTCGGTCCCCCAGGCATTGCCGCCCGCGTGGAAGATCGCCTCAACGCGGTACTTGTATAGGCCCGTGGGCCCGGCGTACGGCAGGCGGAAGGCCACCCGTCTCGGCTGTCCCGGGGTCCAGGCCGCCAGCGCGGCCCCCTCCCAGATCCGCCGCCCGCGCGGGTGCCAGCCATTGCCGTCCTGGAGCCACAGCACCACCTCCACGCGCTCGAGCACGCCCATCGACGGCGGCGGTGTCACCCGAGCGGCGAGCAGCGGGAAACGCTCGCCCGAGTGCTCGCTGTTGTACAGCAGTACGGGCGCGTGCGTCTTCCCCAGCGCGCGCACCGCCGGGAGCGCGTGCGCCAGCCGCAGGTCCCCGCACTCAGCCGCCGCCCCGGCGCCCGCACCGACAGCCAGGCACAGGTCACGCTCCGTCGTCGGGCTCCCCGAGCTCGGCTCCAGCATCAGCGCGGCACGGCCGTCCCACACCGTCACAGGCCGGCCGGGCACGCCGAAATCGCTGAACAGCAGGCGGAACTCCTCGCTCCAGACGAGCAGCTGGATGACCGAGCTCCACCCGTACGTCTCGCCGTGCGCGGCCCAGAATGCCCGGCCCCCGGCATCGGGCTCGCGCGCCAGGATGTGTCGGTACAACAGTGTGGCGACGGTGCGGCTGTCATTCTCCGGGGTGATGAAGCGGTCGCGGTACTCCTGCGAGTCCGCGATATACTGGGCCAGGTGCCGCGGGGTGTACCCGGCTGCCAGGTATGGCGTCCAGGCCAGCACCTCGTCGTCGCCAGGCGTGCGCTCCAGCACCCTCTCGTAGAGCGCCCGCACCACGTCGCGGTGCGTGTGCGCCGCTGCCACTTCGGACGGCAGCGGCGGCGTCTGCGCCGCGAGCGGGACGGCCGCTATGCAGCAGATCGCGGTGGCGATGCACCACCGGGCCGGCACCCTCGGGAAGGTCAATCTCATGGGATCGTGCGTGAAGGGGAGGGACGGATTGTTGGGACGACCCTGCGTAAGTGGCGCTTCAGGCAGCCTCGCGCGAACCCGGCGCATGGTAGACCACGTGCAGCACCGCCTCGCCCCGGACGGCCTCCGTCCGCAGCGTGACGACGTTGCTCCCGGTGTTCCAGAGCAGCACGCCGGGCGTCACGGGGTGCGGCCGGTGCCCGCCGAACCGGCGGTCCAGTTCCGCCTCCAGCGCGCGCTTTGCGGCCTCGACGGCTGCTGATGGAGCCCGCAGCGTGTAGTGCACGGACGAGAGCCTGCCGCTACGCAGCTGGTACAGAACCGCCTGGCGAGCCTGCGGTGAGTTGCCAGCATGATGGAAGGCGCGGATGTCGACAGGGATCCCCGCAGGCGGGGTGGGCCCGCCTGGAGCGCGGACGTACCCGAGCGAGGCCAGGTACGCAGCCGCCTGCTCGTCGGTGAAGTCCCAGCGCAAATCACGGAAGGTGGCCGCTTGAGCCGACACCGCGCCAACGGACGTTAGCAACAGCGCGAGTGCGACAAGCACACGACGAGTGAGATTCATACGGAGAAAGTTCAGTTCAGGAATGGACAGGGCGCGATCTGGCGAGAACGGAGACACCGCAGGAGCAACAATCCGACTAGTACAAAAAATGTAGGGCGTGGGTGAGATCCACAATCAACACTTTGTACACGTTGCGTGCTCAGGGCTCTCGCGCCTGACGAGCGCTCACGGCTACCTGGCACGATCGCCCCAGCGAGCGGGCGATGATCTCTCGCACGGTCAGGTGTTGCCAGCACCAACCCGGAACGCGGCGTGGCCAAACGGCGCCGGGAGGCGTCGCGGACAGGCATTCGCGTGCAACCGGAGCTTTTTTTCCGCGCCACTCCGACGAATCCCCATTCAGAACCGTTCGCGGAAGGTCACGGTATCTGCCTCGTGAGCGGCACGCTGCGGCGCGCCTCGATGCGACCCGCGACCGCCCGACGCCGTGCCTTCCGCTTCCCGCATGAACCTCAGCATGCGCGATGCTGCGGCCCTGCTCTTCCCCCTCGGGACAGCTCCTGTATACGGAGAACCTGATCTCCGATCCCGAGGTGAACGCGAAGATGGGTCGCTACATCACGGCGGTTGACCAGGGCGGCGTACCGCCTGATTCCGTGCTTGCCGAGCTCCACACGTGGCTGGTAGAGTGGAAGGCCCAACACCCAGACCACGCTTCCCGCGTCAGGATGGTGCCCCGAGCGTCGCCGCAGCCGGTCGCCGCACGCATACGCTATTAGGCGATACACGAACAGAAGGGGGGTCGGCGCGCGGGCGCCGACCCTTTTGTCGTGTAGGAGCTGCGCCGTCAGTAATGCAGGTTATGAAGGTCATTCCGACGTCAGTGAAGGTGAGCGAGATCCCGTCTCCCGCGCTCGTGCCGGTGCCGCAGGACGTACAGCACGCATAGGTGCCGTGCGCGAGACGGCAAGGGGATGGATTCTCAACCATTGCTTTCTGCCGATTCCCAGGAGATTCCACCCTTTGTGTTTCTACGAGCCGGTAAGATTAGAGCACAAGTCCCGCACATCCCAAATACGCCTCCAGGAACTTAGCGCCCAGGCTGCAGGACTTCTTCGGCAGCTGAAGCCGCCTCACGCTCTGCGGCCGGCGAGACCATAATCTTCAGATGGCACAGCTTGGTGTCCCAGACGAACGGCTCCGGCCTACCGTAGATCACCACAAGGCTCTTGGGAGTAACCATCTGTACGAACTCCCGAAGCTCGGGCTCGTTAACTTCTCCTCTCGTCAAATCGAGGAAGAATACGAATCGTCCGACCTTGTACATTGCGGGAGCCTCTCGCGGGATGTCGCCGATGGCATCCCACGCAGCACGGATCTGGTCGGTGATTGCTCGCGGAGCGTCCACTCGCGCGAGAAATGGAATCTGGTGTTGCGCGAGTGCCTGCAGGGTCCATCGCTCGAGGATTTCGCCCGACCCTTCCGAAGGAGCTTGAATCCAGAGAACCCTTCGGTTGCTGGTCCTGCTCATTTCTTCGAAGACCAGCTTCCAGGCTTCCTGCCTGGGCCGCTTCAACACGGCGTCAGCAAGCCATCCGCACTTCTCAGCGCGTAGCTCCGGCGCACCGCTCCACTCTGGTGCTAGTCCATCTACTTCCAGCTCATCCGGCAGCTTCGCCACATAATCGTCGAGTAGCCTCATCCGCAGCCACGTCCAATGCAGAACGAGCAAATCGCTCAGCGGGAAAAGAATTTTCCCGAACTGATGTCCGAGCAGTTCCCGCCCTGTCACACTGAAAATAAGTCTCCGCAACCAAATAACGCGGGTAGCCAGAACGGTCGCGATGACCGTTGCCAGCAGGTAGAGCAGGAGGCCGATGCCCCACCGTGCCCATGTGGGGAGGCGCGCCCACCAGTCTCCTTCTTCGACAGTGAACCGTTGGGTCTGGTACGAAACCAAGTAACTCGGCGAGGAAATGGAGTACGCCAGAGTGAAGCGAAACCTGACGCTTCGCCCCTTGTAGAGGGATGCTTTGCGAGTTCCCTCTTCGGTGAGACTGAGATGTATCGCACCATCGTTCGTCGTCGCAGTGTAGTCGGTCGAATCAAGCGGAAAGCGGGAGTCATCGTGGACGAGTTGAACGCTCACAAGACGTGGCTGCGGCACTGCTTCTCCAAGATCCAGTTCAATCCGGTACTTGCCGTTCAGCCTCTCGAGCGAGCCTGCGCGGGCACGGATTGCCCTTACCTCTAGAGGGCGCCACCTTAGTCTTGCGATGAGCCCATGCCCTCCGGCGACCCAGCCCTCCGTTCCTTCACGATTGACCCACATCGCAAGAATTGCCGTATCAGGCATATCGTTGACGTATGCTCCGCTCTGCGTCACGTAAGCCCAACGAAAAATCAGCTTGTTCGTGGCGGCATCGATGTCACGCCCAGCAATCAGGGCACGTCGACCGTTGGGCGCGACCCAGCCAGCCCGCCCCGGCATCGGAACACCTGTGAGGTAGAGAGGTGGCTCACCGGCGATAGCACGGACTGAAAACCTGTGTTCAACTGGCGGCGGGCGCCTCTCTCCGTTCCGCGGGGGAGGGTACTGGAGCCCAGCAACCCAAAGCCGGTCGAACTGCGACCAAAGATCCGTTGCTTCAAATCGCGGAATGATACCCTTCCAGACCAGCTCACCACGATCGATCCGGAAGCTGGTCACCGTAGTCGTGGTGTCGCGCACCCAAATATCTCGGCCGTCCGAAGCCACATCGAGCAAGTCGACCGTCGCCGGCCTGGAAGGTGTAATCATCCGCCAGTGCTCTCCAGTCAGGCCGAGTACGACGCCTGCACGTCCGACGGCGTAGCCCTCATGGCCGAAACGATCCAACCACACCGAGTAGAGGTCGCTCGAGGTAGGTGATTCGGGGTACCGCGTCCACGAGTGCGACGCCGCACGATACTGGAGTATCTGCCCACCACTCCCGACTACGATCCCTTGCGTCGCCTCTGCATCGAAGGCAATGCTGCGCCAATCCGCGGCTGGCCCGCCTGTCGGCGCATCCCGATGCCAGTTTCCCTCGACATAGTGAAGGATGAGGCCGCGATCCCCGACGGCCCAGCCCTCTGCGCCATCGTCGCGGAACCAGAGATCGAAGATCGTATGGCCCCCCGCGGCGGGTATGCGATTGACCTCCCATCTAGGAAAGGCATCCAGTCCGTCCTCGACAGGGTCGACAATTTCACTCGCCGGACCGCAGCCGGCGATTGTCGCGAGTAGCATGCAGACAGACACGCGGCACAGCTTCGGGTGGTTGGGCATGCGGACGATTGGCAGGAGGCGCACGACAGGAGGGGCAGCTGGACCCGCACAAATATGAACCTTGGTGCTGCTTCACGCAAACGAGCGTATGTCCCGATAGGGACCACGCTCGCATGCTGCTGCCGGAGTGTGAAGCGCCCCGGCACTATTTATAAGCCGGCATTCGATCGAATGGCAGACTCAACCGGGAATGTCGACGGCGATCGGTGGGGCAGCACCCTCCTGAGGGCAGCAGAACGAAGCCGGGCACTCCCCGGAGCACGAGAGAGAACCGTCTTGGTTCTCCCACTTCTGGAGCCTGGGAGGGGGGCTGGTCTGGGCCGGCGCAGTAGTGCTCGGCAACGCGAGCACTACTGCCGCAAGGGCGAAGCAGGCAACTCTCGAAGCGGCTTTCATCATTCACCTCCTCCGGCGGCGATGGATGGATGGGGAGTGTGGTGTTGGACTGCGATAGACCGGAAGTACGTCTCTAACTGGGAAACAAGGCTCGCCGAACCCTGCCGGTCGCCAGTTAGCTTGGTGTTGCCGAACGCGCTTTGTCCAGGCCGAACAGGAGACATGACCAGGAACGGCGTCACTTCTGGATCAGGAACGCGGCGCCCGAACTCTCGTGCGAGTTCCCTCTCGGAGATGCGCCTCACATCAACACGGAACAGCCGCTCGCGGCGCATGAAGGAGCGCACAAGCGCGGTATCGGTTTCAACAGCGAAGACGATGACCTGGACGCGTGAGCCGTGGGTGTGGAGGATCCGCCTGATGTTCGGAGCAGCGGTCACGCAGGACGCCAGGTCCTTCGCCCGGAGCACCCATTCAACGCGCGCCTCGGCGTTTACAAGCGCCGATGCCTGAGCCGAGGGAAAATCAGGAGCCAAAGGATGTGCTGGTAGGGCCGCGCCACCCAGCACTGCCGGGAGTGCCAAAGTCCCGAAGATAAAGGCTAGCGAATTAAGCGACCAATCGTCCATGACGTACTCTCCTGTTCATCAGCCTTTATGAAGTACAGCCTTGAGTCCGACGGGGAAGGTCCAAGGAACTGAAGGGCATTCGGAACGTCGAAGCGAGGGATTGCTCTGCCATCTTTGATTTCAAAACGAGCCAGACCCCAGATTGGCTCATGTCCGGTCATGTTGAAGTACTGCACATAGATGGAGCCATCGGGTGCCCAGTAGACTGTAGAAAGCCGGGTATATGAATTTCGCCACTCGATCTCTTCCTCGGGACTGCTATTTGTCGGGCGTGGGCTTCTCAACCGACGGAAATGCTCCAGTTCTAGCGGAAGCTTCTGGAGCGGTGAGCCGTCTTTTCTGAACAAGTATAGCGTGTCAGCGAGAGGGAAGATTACCGCGAGCGTGTCTCGCCTCAACGCGGCATCGGTCCAACCCGTGAACATGTATGCTTCGTCGTACTCTTTCGGGTGTGGCGGCGTTGAGAAGAAACTTCGCACGATCGATTCCGAGGATATATTCCAAATGTGGAGCAACGGCGTATCCAGCATTCCCGGCTGACGTCCGCTTATGAGAAGAGTGCTGTCGTTCAGTAAGAGCGCGTTGTTGACAGGTTGCAATCCTGTGTTGGTGGTGCGCTTCAAAGCGCCCGTCGCGTCGAAGATGCTGAGCCTCCCAGCATTATCGATAGCAATGATCTCGTTTGATGAAGTACGAACGGCCGACCGCAACCGCTGAAACTCCCCGGGTCCTGGTCCCTCCCTTCCGGCGGACCAAAGCAACTTGACCTCTCCAGAGTAAACCCGAATTTCATTCTGGCCGCGGTCAGCAACGACGAATCCCCCGCGAGAATCGAAAAACACATCCAGGGAGCCGCTCGCGAGCTCACCTGTGAAAACGATCTCATCGTTGAAGTCTATGTAATCTGCCAAGCTCGGCTCCGGCAGGCGCACCTGCATCGCCGCAGTCCCCCGCGGCACATGCTGAGGAACCTGGCAGGATGCAGCCGAACAAGAAGTAGTGACTAGCGCGATGAACAACGAACACTTCATCTTCCACTGAATACGAAGCGCACGCAAGCACCGAGTTCGCTGGGGGGCAGAGGGGCTCATGCGGGAAACGAGGTGCCGAAGGGAAGAAAGGTATACACCGAGAAGGCGCTCACTGGGGGGAGACGTGAGCCACTCAGGTTCTGCGGGGGCATGAACCGCGTACGTAAACGGCATGGCGAACCACCTCCTGCCGTTGGGTCGAAGAAGCGCTCCTAACGAGACTGCTTAACCGACGTCCCGAGTCAAATCTTATTCAGGCTTTGTTCTGAACGCAAGGTTCTCGTTGTACACAATTGACGCATAATAGGTTGCGATGGGAGGAGCTGCCGCTCTCGGGCCCATTACTGGGGCGCCGCCCCCGCTTGCAAATTGTGTGGTATTAGCGCTCCAGGGGTTGCTCTGCGACCAAGTTGGGTGGCAGAGGTTTACGAAGTGATGACCGGCCATGCGATGTTATGAAAAGAGTGCCCAGATACCTGGCCGAGTTCACTGGGGCAGGTGATGAGATCAATTTCCGACTAAATGAGATCGGGGGAGATCAGGCTTACATTTGAGATGTAAACATAGTGTACAGAAGGACATTCGCCCCTCTGCCCGGTCGGATGGAGCCAGGCACCAAACGGGCCCACATAGGCGAAGGTGTGCTCGAACCGTCTGCGAGTTGGCGCTCCCGGGGTGAGCGCGTTGTTCTGGGCCGAACCTCCTGGGAGTAGCCCCCTTGGAGGGACCGTACTTTTGTGAGACGGACACAACTCTCGTATTTCGCAACCGCTCCTAAGAGTGTCTTGGATTCCGGCAGCACCAACACGCTGTCGTGCGGGCCGCGCCGGTGCTGGCGATGCTCAACGCCCGCCTGCTACTCCGTCGGCCGGTCCGCCCAGACGCAGGCAGCGAGCGCATAGGCGTCGAGCAGTACAGGGCCAGAACCGTTCGCGGAAGGTCACGGTATCTGCCTCGTGAGCGGCACGCCGCGGCGTGCCTCGATGCGACCCGCGACCGCCCGACCCCGTGCCTTCCGCTTCCCGCATGAACCTCAGCATGCCCGCCGAGATCCGCCACCTGGTGAAGCAGGCGGCGATCAGCACGGCGGCCCTCGAGCGCGACAGCGTGGACGACTCCGCGTGGGTCGTCCGCGCTGTCTCCGAGAAGCTGGTCCGCGAGTGGGAGTGCCTGGACCTGGGGGAGCCGGTTCCCGAGCTCGTGCGCGTGCTGGCCCGGCACGGCCTGGCGCCGGCCGCGTCCCGGCCGGCGCTTGCCTTCGACGTCCACGCCGGCGGGCCCGCGGCCGCGGCGGCGTGACGGAGAGCGCCGTGCTGGACCGACCCGCCCTCGCCGAGGCCGGCGTGGGGGAGTACGAGGAGCGCGACGCGCTGGAGTACGAGTACGCGGTGCAGATGCAGCGCATCCTCGGCGCCGACGTGATGGGCGTCTTCGACCTCCACGCCACCTCCGAGGTCTACGTGAACCCCGACGGGCGCGTCTGGTCGGTGGCGCACGGGCGGGGGCACGCGCCCACGGGCCTGCGGCTGCGCGCGTCGCAGGTCGAGGCCTTCCTGAACGTGGCCGCGGCGCGGCTGAAGGAGACGATCACGCCGATCTCCCCGCGGCTGCAGGGTGAGCTCCCGCGCCCGATCTTCGGCGGCGCCCGCCTCCAGGGCTTGATCCCGCCGGTCACGACCGGACCAATGTTCAAGATGCGCAAGCGCCCGAACAAGATCGTGCCTCTGGAGGACTACCTCGCGCAGGGTGTGATGACGCGGGCCCAATACGATGCGATCCGGTGGGGAATTTCGCAGGACTTCGGGATCGCGATCGCCGGACCGGCCAGCTCGGGCAAGACGTACCTTCTGAACTCCATGCTGCGCGAACAGGCGCGCACGATGGATTCTCCCAACGATCCCGTCTTCGTGGTGGAGGACACCGTCGAGGTGCTGAGCGAGGCGCCAAACACCGTGTCCCTGCGCACCACGCCGGAGTGCGACTTCGACATCCTGCTTTACGTCTCGCTTCGCATTACTCCGAAGTATCTCCACGTGGGCGAGTGCCGACGCTACGCATTCCAGATGCTGGACATGTGGGCCACGGGGCACCCGGGGTTCTGCACCGTCCACGCGAAGTCGGCCGAGGGGGCGCTTCAGCGGCTGGGCTATCTCGCGCGCCGCGACACCGGGCGCAACGAGGGGTGGCTGGTGGCCCACGCCGTCCAGCTCGTGGTCGTGATCAAGCCCACACCCAACGGCCGCCGCGTGACCGAGGTGGCCCAGTGCACCGGGTACCGGAGAGGCCGGTACCTGCTGACGAGCCTCTGAGTCCGCAGGGGCCGAACTCCCGATCCTCCTACCCGCATGAGAGCCATGCCCCGTCTCCGCCCCCGCGAGTTCGGAGCCGCCGCGCTCGCCGCCGTGCTGGCCGCCGTCCCCGGCCATCTCTCGGCCGCCACCACCGTCCCCGAGCCGTTCGGGTTCATCAACGGCATCATCGACTTCATCCGCGACGCGGCCGTGCCGACCATCGTCCTGGCGCTGATGATCGGCGCGCTCGCCTGGCTCTTCGCCAAGAACGGCGAGGGGATCGTGCAGTGGGCGGGGAAGGCGTTCGTGGTCCTCGCGGTCATCCTGGGCGGCGGCACCCTGCTGGCCTCCATCGGCTTCCAGGGCGCGGTCGTCTGAGCATTGGCGTCGCGGCGCGACGTGGAGCTGGAGCGGCGCCCGATCCCGGAGCCGATGTACCGGACGCCGCTCTTCCTCGGGCTCCCGCAGCACTACCTGGTGGTGTGGCTCGCCACCCTCGCCTCGGCGGCGGTGGCGGTCGGCAGCGGCACCCACTTCCTCCTGGGCATCGCCGTGTTCGCGCTCGGGATGGCGGCGGTGCATCCGAAGCTGGCGCGCGCCTGCGAGGAGGACGCGCTCGCGATCGACGTCTTCTTCCACTGGCTCCTGAACGAGCACGCCTTCTCGGAGCCGCACCCGTCCATCTGGGACCCGGCCGACCGGGTCCGCCCCTCCATCCCGCAGCCCTGACCGTGGATCCCTTCGTCGGCGCCTTCCTCTTCGGCAGCGGCATGGCCGCCATGCGCGGCTTCGACGCGCTGCGGGTGGCCCGCGCCGTCCCCCGCGGGCTGCCGGGGAGCCTCCCCTGGGGGTACTTCGTCGCCCCCGGCGTGGTGCAGCTCAAGGACGGGGCATTCCTCACGGGCTTCCGCTTCCGCGGGCCGGACACGGCGTCGGCCACCAACGCCGAGCTGAACGCGCTCTCCGCGCACCTGAACCGCGCGCTCTACCCGTACCACGACGAGTGGATGTTCCACTTCGACGCGGTGCGGCGGCGTTCCTTCGAGTACCCGGAGTCCGGGGCGTTCCCCGACGCGGCAACGCGGGGGATCGACGAGGAGCGCCGGCGGGAGTACGCCCGGAGCGGCCGGAAGTACGAGACCGAGTGCGTGCTCTCGCTGACCTACCGCCCGCCGCCGGACACGGCGGCGAAGCTCCGGCGCTGGCTCGTGCGTGGGGAGGCGTCCACCACCTCGTGGGAGCGGCACCTCCAGCGCTTCGTGCAGGACGGCGCGGAGCGGCTCATGGACCGCCTGGGCGCCCGGCTCAACCTGGAGCCGATGGGCTCCGACGAGTATCTCACGCACCTGCACTTCTGCCTTACCGGGCTGGAGCACAAGGTCCTCGCCCCGCCGGACGCGAGCCACCTCGACTGGGTGCTGGCCAGCCAGGAGTTCGTGCGCGGCACCCGCCCCCGCGTGGGCGACAAGCACGTCTGCGTGGTCTCGCTCTTCGGCTTCGCTCCCGAGTCCTGGTCCGGCGTGCTGGACCCGCTCACCAAGGTGGGCGCGCCGTACCGCTGGAGCACGCGCGTCATCCCCCTCGGCTACGGCCCCGCCGCGCGGATCATCGGCCGCATCCGCGACACCTGGTTCAAGAACCGGAAAGGCGCCGCCACGCTCACGCAGGGGATGCTGCAGAGCGGCGAGAAGACGCCGCAGCAGCTGGAGGACGAGAAGGTCTTCGAGAACACCCACTCCCGCCACGCGGCGGCGCGGCTCAGCGATCTGCTGGGCGCGCTCCAGAGCGGGCGCGGGCGCGCGGCGCTCTACACCTCCACGCTGGTCGTCCACGGGGACAGCGACGCGGAGGCGCGCGAGGTCGCACGCCAGCTCATGCACCAGGTGAACGAGCGCGGCTTCACGGCGCGCATCGAGGGGCTGCACGCCTGCCCGGCGTTCTTCTCCACCATGCCCGGCGACGGGTGGCACAACCTCCGGCGCCCGCCGCTCCCCACCGAGAACATCGCCGACCTCCTCCCGGCGACCTCGTCGTGGGCGGGGATGCGCCACGTGCCGTCTCCGTTCTTCCCGGTGCGCAGCCCCGCGCTCGCCTACGTCGACACCGACGACGCGACGCCCTTCCGGCTCAACCTCTACCACAAGGACGTCGGGCACACCCTGCTGGTGGGCTCCACCGGGGCGGGGAAGAGCACGTTCATGGGGTTCTGCGTCGCGCAGTTCATGCGCTACGAGGGCGCGCAGGTATTCTGGTTCGACAAGGGGCACTCGGCTTACCTGCTGACCGCCGCGATGGGCGGGCGTCACTACGACATCCGCCCGAAGCCGGACCCGCGCACCGGGCTCCAGTTCCAGCCCTACGCGCTGGTCGACCAGCCGGAGGAGCAGGCGTGGGCGGCGGAGTGGACCGAGACCGCCGTCCACCTGCAGGGCGTGGAGCCGTCGCTCGCGAAGCGGCAGGCGATCCAGCGCGCGCTCCGGGTGCTCGGGGACCGGCCGCCGGAGGAGCGGACGATCCGCGCGTTCGTCATGCACGTGCAGGACCTGGAGATCCGCGCCGCGATGGAGCAGTACACGGGCACGGGCCCCTACGGCTACCTGCTGGACGGCGCGAAGGACGGCTTCGCCTCCGGGAACGTCCACACCTTCGAGATGCACCGCCTGATGGGGATGGGCGACCGCATCGTCGTCCCCACGCTCCTGCACCTCTTCCGGCAGATCGAGCTTCGGCTCCGCTCCAACCGGCCGACGTTCATCCCGATCGACGAGGCGTGGGAGGCGCTGATGCGCTCCCTCTTCGCCGCCAAGATCGAGGAGTGGCTGCGCACCGTCCGCAAGGCCAACGGCGCGCTGATGCTCGCCACGCAGGACCCGGCCGACGTGGCGAAGTCGGAGCACCGCGACGTGATCCTCTCCAGCGCCCCGACGATGGTCTTCCTCCCGAACCGGAACGCCGTCAGCGAGGACGTCGCCGAGCTCTACCGCGCCTACAAGCTGAACGACCGCGAGGTCGAGATCCTCGCCACGGGCGAGACCAAGCGGGACTACTTCTTCAAGAGCCCCGACGGGAGCCGCCGCTTCGAGCTGAAGCTGGGCCCCGTCGCGCTGGCCTTCCTCGGCTCCCGGCCGGGGATGACCACCGCCGCCTCGGTGGAGCGCGCCCGGCGCCTCCAGGCGCAGCACGGCGCCGACTGGCCGCGCCTCTGGCTGGAGGAGGCCGGCCTCCACGGCCAGGCGGCGGAGATGTACCCGACCCCGGCCGCGCTCGCGGCCTAATCCCCGCACCCCACCAGGGAAGCACCATGAGACCCTCGTCTCCCCGACTGCGCCGCGGCGCCGCGGCCGTCCTCCTCGCCTCGCTCGCGGTGGCCGCCGTGCCGCGCCCGGCGCACGCGATCTTCGGGATCGGCGACGTCGTGTACGACCCCGCGAACCACGCCAACGCGGTGCTGCGCTACGGGCAGCTCATCCTGCAGGCGAACCAGATGGGCCGCCAGCTCGTGGTGGCGACCCGCCAGGCCAACCACGTGATCCAGCAGGCGCGCGGCTTCCACATCGGGCGCCTGCGCATCCCCTCGCTCGGGGAGGTGCTGGACCGGATCGACGGGCGCTACGGGTCGGGGGAGAGCATCGGCTACGGGAACAGCCACCTCGACCGGCTCTTCCGGAGCACCTTCCCGGAGCTGGCGGAGTGGAACCACCGCGCCGCCGGGCAGCAGGCCCGCGCCGCGCGCGAGGCCGCCTACAACGTGCTCCTGAGCGCGCGCGACCACCACCTGGAGATCGGCCGCTCGCAGCGCCGGCTGGACCAGCTGAAGCTGGACCTGGCGAGCGCGGCGACGGAGCGGGAGGTGGCGCAGATCCAGAACCGGATCGCCGCCGAGCAGCTCGACCAGCAGCTCATGCAGCGCAACCTGGAGATGGGCACGGCAAACATGCAGGCCGTGGACGTCGCGCTGCGCGCCGACCAGGCGGCGCGGGAGGCGATGGAGGACACCGCCCGCGCGGTCTACGACGCGTACCGGCAGGACGTGCACGAGGCGGCCCGGCGCCGGGTCCTCGCGCGCCAGGACAGCATCGAGCGCGCGCGCAGCGCCCGGCAGCGCACCCTGCCGCAGCAGTAGCATGCGCGCGCGATCCCGCGCAGCCGTCGCCGCCGTCCGCCGCTGGCTGCGGGCGCACCCGTGCCTCGCCGGTGCGCTCGCGGCCCTGGGGCTCGCGCTCACGCTGCACGCGCTGCTGGCCACCGACCTCGCGGCGCAGGCTCCCCGTGTCCGGGAGACCGACCTGGAGGCGATCTTCCGCAGCCGCCAGCAGGAGTGGCTTGCGAACGCGCAGAACCTTCTGCTGGGCCTCTTCGGCGGGCTCCTGGTGCTCGAGATCTCCTACTCCAGCCTCAAGTGGCAGAAGGAACGGGTCGGGATCGACCACATCCTCTACTCGCTGGTGTGGAAGATCGGCGCGGTCGCGGTGCTGATGTTCTTCTTCCGCTACCCGCACCTCACCACCGAGCGGGTGATCGACTCGTTCGCGCATCTGGGCGGGATGATCGCCGGCCGGTCAGGGATGGCGCTCACGCCGACCGAGATCGTGACGCAGGGCAGTGAGATCGCCCAGCGGCTGGTGGACCAGCTCGGCGCCGAGCAGGGGATGCCGCTCGAGCCGCCCGAGGAGCAGGGGCTGCTCACGCGCTTCTCGAACTGGGTCAAAGGGGTCTACAACGCGTTCGGGATCGGGCTGGTGAACGCGATGTTCTCCATGCTCTACTCGGCCGCCGTGGTGCTCCTGGTCGCGATCGTGGTGGTGGTCGCCTACTTCATCATCGCACTGCAACTGCTGCTGGTGAAGCTGGAAAGCATCCTGGTCCTCAACACCGCGATCGTGTTCGTTCCCTTCGGCTCGTTCAGCCTCACCGCGGGGCTGGCCAAGGCCTACTTCCGCTACGCGCTCGAGGTCGCCGTCCGCTTCTTCTTCCTCCAGGTGATCGCGGGCGTCGGCTACGACCTGTTCGAGACCCTGTACCAGATCGCGCGGGGGCTGCTGAAGTACGACGCCTCCCGCGGCGAGATGCACTGGGTGCTCAACCCGCCGTTCCTGGACTGGCAGGTCGCGGTGGCGCTCACCTTCGCGGCGGTCGCCTTCGCCTACCTCGCGTGGAAGATCCCCGGCTCGGTCGGCCGGCGCTTCCCCTCCGAGGTCCACTTCGGTCCCTCCGACGGCGGCCGGGGTAACTAGCGGGGGGGGGGGACGGTCGCCGTTCGTCCTCCCGCTCAGCCCGCAGCCGTTCCGCGCGTATTTCCCTGAACCGCCCGCCCCGTGCTCATCTTCCGGAGACGTTCCCCGGCCGCTTCCACGCCCGGCGCGGAGGCCGAGTCCGGCCCCTACCGAAGCCGGTACGACATCGCCCGCGAGGGATACGAGATGCGCCTCGCGCAGCTCGCGCGGGCGCTGGACCAGTCGAGCCTGAAGAACTACCTGTCCGGGGCCGGAAACATCGTCCTGGCGGCCGGGCTGGTCATGATCGCGCTGCGCGGCGGCGTGCGGCCGATCTTCATCCCCTACGACCAGTTCGGCCGCGTCATCCACTACGACGACCTGAGCCGGTTCAAGGACCCGCCCCGCGCCATCGTCGAGTCGGAGCTGGGGCGCTGGCTGGTGAACGTCCGCGGGATCTACTACGGCGATCCCGTCGCCCAGCTGGACCGCGCCCGCGCGGCCAAGCGGCTGCTGTCGCCGGAGGCCGACCAATGGCTGGACCGGTACTTCTCGGCTCCCTCCCGCAACCCCGCGCTCCTGCTGCGGGACCTGTCGCGTACGGTGGAGCTGGTGAGCATCTCCAGGGACGTGGACCGGCCAGTGTGGTACCTGCAGTGGCGCGAGCTCGACGTCTCCCCGCACGGTGGGTACGCCGAGTCGGTCTGGCAGGGAACGCTGAAGGTGGATTTCGTGCCGGGTGGGACGGAGGAGGCGGTGTGGGCGAACCCCGCCGGGATCCGGATCACCTCCATCGAGTGGAACCGCGTCCGCGAGCGTGCTTCCGCGGCGCCGGCGCCGGGTCCCCCGCCGACGGCCGCCGCTCCGGCTGACTCACAGCCCGTCACCCCGCCAGCGCACGCGCCTTCCCGCTGAGCAGCGGCACGGTACCGTCCTCTACCCCCAGCCTGAAGGCCGGAGCGCGACCCCGCGCTCCGGCCTTCTCCGCATCCCAAGAACCGTTCTCCGGAGGTCACGGTATCTCGCTGGAGAGCCCGCCGGCCCGCGCGGCTGTGTGGGGGCCACGGCCCGCTCCGGCCGTGCACACCGAAGCGTCTCCATTTACAGCTCGCATGACGAGTTTCCTCCGGGCCGCCGCGCTGGCGGCGGCCTTCGCCCTTCCCGCGCCCCTGGCGGCGCAGCCCGGCCCGCAGGCCGGACCGCCGGCCGGCTCCCACGCGACCGCGCCGGCGCGCCCGGTCCAGGAAGACGCGGCGGTGATCGCCGCCACGCGCGAGTACCAGCGGAGCGGCCACGCGCGGGTGCTGCAGACCGGGGCGTACCTGGTCTATCCCTTCGGCCAGACGCAGCCCCGGCTCACCTGCGCTCCGCTGCGGGCCTGCAACATCCAGATGGAGGAAGGCGAGCGCCCGCCGGCCGGCGTCTCGGAGTTCAAGCCCTACGTGGGCGACTCCGAGCGCTGGTTCGTGGGCACCACGCCAGGGCCGCGCAACACCACGCTCGTGGTCGTGCAGCCCAGCGACTGCAACCTGACCACCAACCTCACCATCCCCACCGACCGGCGGCTCTACCAGCTCACGCTCGACTCGCCGCCCTGCACGGCGCGCGACACGGCGGGGCAGAACCCGGACCTCCCCTACAACCGGATCGTCCGCTTCTACTACCCCGAGGAACTGCTCCAGCGGCTCGCGGCGGACGAGGAGGAGCAGGCGCGCGCGGTCCAAGCCGAGCAGGAGCGGCAGGTCGCCGTGGCCGCCGCGCCGTTCGATCCCACCTCCCTCGACTTCGGCTACTTCATGTGCCGGGACCGCGGCTACCCGTGGCGTCCCGACCAGGTCTTCGCCGACGCGGAGCACACCTACATCAAGCTCCCCGAGGCGGCGCAGCAGGCGGAGACGCCCGCGCTGTTCGAGGTGGGGCCGGGCGGCGAGCTGGTCCTGGTCAACTACGCGGTGCGCGCCGGGTTCTACGTGGTCGACCGGGTCCTCCAGCGCGGCGTGCTGGTGGTCGGGACGGGGCGTGAGGGGCAGGAGCAGCGACTGCTCATCACCCGCAACCGGAAGGACTGCCCCCGATGACCGACCCCACCGGCGCAGCCGATCCGGCGTTCGTCGGAAGCGAGGACTCCGCCAACCTCCGGCGCGCGGTGACTGCCGCCGACGCCGCTCCCACCCCCGGACCCGCGACCCAGCCGCCCGCCTCCGCTCCTGAAGCGGAGCCCGTTGAAGAGGGCCCGCGCCGCACGCTCTTGGTCGTGCTCGCGGCCGTGGCGGGTGCGATCCTCCTGTGGATGCTCTTCCGGTCGGTCCCGGAAGAGAGGGCCGCTTCCTCCCAGCAGGACCGGGAGAGCGCCGGGGCGGCCTCCGCGGTCGAGGGGATGGCCAACGAGGCGGACCCGAGCTGGATGCAGGCTGCCGACACCGCGCGCCGGATCGCCGGCGCGCCCGGCACGGTGGTACCCCCGGTCTACGGTCCGGCGGGGAGCGGAGCGCGGGGCTACGACCAGGCCGGCGTGCAGCCGGACAGCGGCGCGACCGCCGACTCCACGGCGGTTGCGCGCGGGGAGACTGCTGCGGCGCCCGCCGAGAACCCGCGCCGCGAGGCGTTCCTCGCCGCGCTCCGCTCCAAGCCGCTGCAGGGCGGCGCGTCGTTCGCGCCCGACCGGGGCCAGGCGGCCGAGGCGGGCGGCGAGGACGAGCTCCCGGAGCCGCCGACGCTCGCGGAGATGGAAGCCGCGGCGCAGGCGGAAGCGGAGCGCCGCTCCGTCCCACCGGCGGCGAGCGGCGGCTTCTCCGTCGGTGGGGGCCCCCCGGCCGCCGCGACCCCGCCGTTCGTGGACTACGGGAGCGCGCCGGCCGGCCGGTCCTCCCGCTCGTCGTACGTGACCGGTGGCTCCGGCGGCGGCCCGCGCGCGGCGGCCCCGCAGCAGCTCGCGCCGCGAGGCGCCGCGGCGGGGAGCGTGGTGGTGCCGGTCGGGACCATCATCGAGGGCCAGCTCCACACCAGGGTCAACTCGGACCTCCCCGGGAGCGTGGTCGGGATGGTGACCCGCAACGTCTACGACGCCACCCAGCGCGTGGTGGTGATCCCCCGCTACAGCTGGCTCTTCGGCACGTACGAGAGCGACGTGGCCACCGGCCAGGCGCGGCTGGTCGTGCAGTGGACGGCGATCCGCTTCCCGAACGGCGACACCTACGAGCTCCCCGCGCTGCGGGCGGGGGAGCGCACCGGGGCGAGTGGGCTTCCCGGCCGGGTGAACAACCATTACGGCAGGATCTTCGGCCAGGCGCTCCTCTCGTCGGTGATCGCCGCCGGGTTCGACCTGGGGCGCAGCGACCGGGGTGAGGACGAGCGCCGTTCCGCGCGCGACGTGCTCGCCGACGCCACCGCGCAGCAGCTCGGCCAGACCGCCGCGGAGGTGACCCGCCGGAACCTTGACATCAAGCCGACCTGGACCAGCCGGGGCCAGGTGACGCCGTTCTCGATCATCCTCGACCGCGACCTCGTCTTCACGCAGCCGTCCCGCCGCTAACGGCGGGGCGGCCGCGCGCGCTCCTCCCCGAAGCCGATGTCCGTCTCCCCCGACACGCTGCGCTTCCGGAAGACGCGGCAGGGCGCCCCGGTCCACCCCTACACGGTGGCAGCGCTCGTCGCCGCCTCCGCCCTCGCGGGCTTCGCCGCCGCCACGCAGTACGCCGCCGACCGTCTGGGCTATCACCCCAACCTCGGCCCCGCGCTCTATCCCCGCGACGCCTACCCGCCTGCGCTCTGCGTGGCCCTGGGCCTGGCCGCGCTCCTGATCGGCGCGGCCTGCTGGCGGGTTCCACACGCACGCCACGCCGCCCCCCTGCTGGGGCTTGTCGCGCTGGCGGCGTTCGCGGCCGCGCGCGGGCCCTTCTACCCCCCCAGCCGCGTCGTCCAGTGGAGGGTCGCGTTCCACGGCGCGACGGCACACGACGCCGCCCAGTGGGCGCCCCTGCAGGCGATCTTCGACGGCGCGGTCCCGGTGGGGATGGCCGCCTTCCTCGCCGCGCTCTGCACCGGCGGCTACCTCTGCCTCGGCGGCTCCGTCAAGCACGCCTCGAACGCGCACGGCACCGCCGCGTTCGGCACCGGGAAGGAGCTCCTCCTTTCGCCGGAGGAGGGGCTGCGGTGGGAGAAGCGGCAACGTGCCGGGAAGAAGGGCATGCCCGGTGTCATGATCGGCCGGCTCCCACCCTCCACCGCGTCCTCGTGGCCGCGGCGCTCCCGGCCGGGGCATCTGCTCTGGTACCGCGGTCCAAGCCACATCCTCACCATGGCGCCCACCCGCTCCGGGAAGGGCGTCGGCGCGGTCGTTCCCTCGCTCCTGTGGTACCCGGGCTCCGTGGTGTGCATGGACATTAAGGGGGAGAACTTCCACGTCACGCACAAGCAGCGGCTCTTCGCGGGCGGCGAGGTCTACGTCCTCGATCCGTTCCGCGTCACGGGGTACGAGCACGCTCTCCACGCCTACGCGAACCCGCTCGATACCATCGACACACACGGCTCGCGGAAGGACCGCGCGCTGGACGACTGCAAGACGCTGGCGGAGATGCTGGTGGAGGAGGACGGGAAGGAGAACCGGCACTTCTCGGACGAGGGCCGCTCGCTCCTCGCCTGCTTCATGTTGTACGTCTGCGACGAGTTCAACGGCCGGCGCGAGGAGCGCACCCTCATGAAGGTGCGCGAGCTCCTCACCCTCCCGGCGGAGGAGTTCAACAAGCTCCTGAAGCAGATGGGAAACAGCGACAACGAGCTGGTCCGCCGGGGCGTCGCGCGGCTGCAGCAGAAGGAGGAGCGCGAGCGCACGGGCGTGATCAGCACCGCCCAGCGCGGGATCGACTTCCTGGATTCGATCCCGATGGCCAACGTGCTGGTGCCTCCGCCCGGCTCCGACCTGGAGGCGGAGAACCCCGAGAAACGCCCGCGGCAGGTGGACCTCTCGCTCATCAAGGGCGACGTCCCGATGACTATCTACCTCGTCATCCCGCCGGAGGCGCTGAAGACGCACGCGGCCTGGGTCCGGATGATGATCGCGTGCATCAACAACATGATCACGCGCATCCCGGGCCGGCCGACGCACCGGATTCTGATGCTGCTGGACGAGTTCGCGCAGCTCGGGCACATCCGGCCGGTGGTCGAGGGGATCAGCTTGGTAGGCGGCTACGGCGTGCTCTTCTGGGTCATCATCCAGGACTTGGCGCAGCTGAAAGGGCTCTACAGAGACAACTGGGAGACGATCTTCGCGAACTGCGACGTCAAGCAGTGCTTCGGCACGAACGACTGGACTACCGCCGATCTGCTGTCGAGGATGACGGGTGAGACCACGCTGTTCACCGAAGGTGGATCTTCCGGCAAGGGCCGGAGCTATGGGAAGAGCAGCGGGCACTCAACGAACTACGGCGAGTCGGTCTCGGAAAAAGGGAGACGGCTCCTCATGGCCGACGAGGTGCTGCGGCTGCCGCCTTCCAAGCAGCTGCTCTTCGTGAAGGGGAGCTCGCCGCTGCTGGTGGACAAGATCAACTACCTCACCGACCCGGAGTTCCGTGGGGCGGACGGCAAGCCGCTGTTCAAGCAGAATCCGATGTACGCGTGACAAGGTAGCAACACGGCGATCTGAATGACGCTTGCGGCCGTCGGCGAGGGCGTTATCATTCGTTTGCGGTATTGGAGCACGGCACTCGGCATCCCCAGGCACGGTCACTCGGAGCTGGCCATTCCGGCTTGCTCGGCCTTCAACTGGAGGATGGCGAGATGACGAAGCGCAGCAGCGACCGCCCGCAGGCGGAAATCGACAACCGGGCCAATCAACTCAACCCCGAGCACGATGCCTACTGGCAGTCGCGGGGCGAGGATGAGAGGCCGGAGGATTGGGAAGACCGTCTCGCGGAGCAGGAGACCCGGTCGGAGAAGTAGCTGCCGCTCCAGAGCCGTGGAGGGGCGTACGGGCGCCAGCTCGTGCGCCCCTTTCTTTTCTTCAAAATTCCTATGACGAACGTGCCAGAACCGGCGGATCCGGTGATCCGCATGGAAATGACGCGAGATCCTCTCCTCCAGTCCCTCTGGGCGGAGTACTGCCAGCACCAAGTCGCTCAGGGCTACGATCCCAACACGCCCTCTCCATACACTCGTTCGTTCCGCGACTTCGCCAATTATCGGATCGAACCATTTCTCGAAGGCGCCGGCCGCGCCCAGTACGAGGGCTGGAAAACGGTGGGGGCGTCGGAGATCGCGATCCGCGCCGAGGAGCGCGGGGATGTGGCGGGCCGTGTGGCGCGGTGGTGGGGCGAGGCGCTTGATCTACTTGATCAGCTCCTCTCGGTTTCCGAGGAGTTCGGGATGTTTCATATCAAACGGTTGGCTTCGGCGCCTGACCGCTTCCCCCGGACGTACCCGCTGCTGATCGATCTCCATTCGCGCGGGGTTCAGGTGGGCGAGGAGACGCTCGCGCTTCTCAGGTGCGGATTCGCGGCGGGCGCGGAGGCGCGCTGGCGCACGCTCCATGAAACGGCAGTTGTCGCGGCGTTCATCGCGAAGCATGGGACCGAGACCGTGGAGCGCTACGCGGAACACGACCACGTGCGGGTGAAGAAGGCCATGGACAGCGAGCAGGAGCATCACCGCGAACTCGGGCTCGAGCCGTACACAGACGAGGAGATGAAGGAAGCTGCTGACCGGTACGAGGAGCTGCGTCGGAAGTACGGAGCCGTGTTCCTGGGAGACTACGGGTGGGCAGCCCATGCGCTCGGGCGAAAGCCGGACGGAAAGCCGCCAACGTTTATGGACATTGAAGCCAGTTTGAACCTGCGAGTGCACCGGGCAGCATACAAATCGGCCAGTCAAGCGATCCATGCCGGTCCGGGAGCACTGGTGGACAATCCGGGGAAATCGGAGGGTGCGACGCCTCTGTTTCTGACGCGTGGCACGGAATTCGGGTTACTGGAACCCGGTGCGCGGACGGCAGGCTCGCTCGGGCTCCTCGCGCGGGCGCTCATGGAGTGGCGCCCGTTCCCGTTCGACAGGATCGCACTTCAGGCGATGGGCCACATGGTCATGGAGGTCGGGGCGAGGTTCTTCGCCTGCGAGCGGCGCCTGTCTGAGGAGATGGCCCGCCGCCAGACAGAAGACGCGCGCTAGGCTAGTAGCCGGTCTGCGTACGGTCACCCCACCGGGTGTGGAAAAGAATCGCAGATTGTGCTAGATTTAGCGCCACATCAGCGGGCCCGTAGCTCAGGTGGATAGAGCGACTGCCTCCTAAGCAGTAGGCCGCCGGTTCGAGTCCGGCCGGGCCCATGTACGAACGGCCACGCTCCCCGAGGGGAACGTGGCCGTTTTGATTTACGAGCACTTGCGTCCGGCTGAAATCCTGCCGGCGCTGTTGACCGACCGGAGAAGCGATTGTCGATGGCACAGCCACTCGCGCCAGCGCTTAATCAGTGTAAAAAGAAAACAAAGTCGGCTAGTAGGCCCAACGTCCCACCTACGTTCTGGAACCCGCTCTGAAATACACCCGGCTAGTGCGCTAAAGGGTTTTGGCAAATCGGCTCGCGCCCGCTTGAAAAATAAACTCGGCTAGTGTAGTGCACGCCCGCTAGGACAGTCCACTAGCAAGCAGCAGAGCCCCCCCATTGTGGCCCGAGGCTCTGTCCTATCACCCTTCCGTCCGTCCCTAGTCTGGACACGGGAATAGGCGAACAAGATCACGCCGGGGGAGTCGGCGCGGCACGTGTGGGGCACAAGGCCGTTGGCCGGCCGATCCCGGTCGGCCGGAGCCCGCCACCGCGCGCGCCGAGACTGAGACTTTCGATCCGCACGAGTACAGACCGGGCGCGCCCGTCCTATCGGTTACTCTACCGGAGGACATCATGAACGTCGATGACCTTCCCTTCGATGTCGTTGCTCGTCCTCGTCGTCATGAATGGAGTAGCCGACATCTTAGTTCAGGGAAAACCCGACCTTTACTCCGCGCGGGCCGAGCGCCTGTGGCAAATCCGCGGGGTCGTCCACGCGGCCGAGGCGAGTGTACGAGTACGAGGAGTTGAACGTCGCGTAGAACACCACCAGGGTGGTGGTGCCATACAGCATGAGGTCGCCGCGCTGGATGGTCCCTGGGCGCGTCGCATTCGCAGGCAGCGCTTCCCCTAGGTCGGCATGCTTCTCATTACCGTTGAGCTCGCTCATTTCGAGCATAAGGGGCAGTCGACCCGCGAACGCACGAGCGGCTGCGTTGTCGGCTAAAGTGATGGCGAACCGACGGTCGCCGACGGTCATCCACATGCGTGTTTCCTCCGGTCTCGCGGATGGCGGTGCGGCACCCGTGACAACTGGCGGCGAGCTAGACTTCGAAGCTTGGCTGGCTTCGCATCCGCCGAGCACGAGCAGGCCGAGCAACATGCTCAGTCCGAGCAGAACTCGCAGGTCCGGCGCTCGGACATGGTGGGTGTCCCCGACCAAGCGAACGTGGTCGCCGATGCGGAGCGTGCTTATGGACAGAGTACCCTCTTTTCGTCTGCGCGTGGTGCAACCTACCTGGTCCTGCAGAGCCTGCCCCTGGCGTACCGCATCGCGACACCCGGCCGGACTGCCTCGACGGTCGCGCGTACTCGCAGCCCGCTGGCGAGTCTGGGTCTTCCGTCCCACGAGCCCGATGGTGCGGTAAGCTCGCTCGAGAGGGCGGCCGGCCGAGACAGCCCACGCCACAGCGTTCTACTGACCCCGGTACTGGTCGTCGGTGACGTGCTCCATCCAGATTGCTGACTCCCCGTCCAGCGCCTCTTGGATGGCAATGTGCTGCATGGCCGTCGTGGCAGAGGCGCCGTGCCAATGCCGCTCCCCGGGGTCGAACGACACCACGTCCCCGGGGCGGATCTCTTCGACGCGGCCGCCCTCACGCTGCACCCAACCCAGCCCGAAGGTGACGATCAGCGTCTGCCCCAGCGGGTGCGAATGCCACGCAGTGCGAGCGCCGGGCTCGAAGGTGACCGCGTTGCCGGCGGCCCGCGCATCTCCTTCGGGGTTGAAGAGCGGGTCGATGCGGACAGAGCCGCGGAACCACTCCGAAGGCCCTGCCATCGAGGGCGTTGAGCCCGCATGCTTGATGTTCATCTTGATTCTCCTCTGACCACTAAAGGGTCGGTAGCAGGCGGTTGCGATTGCTGGCCGATGAAGCTATTGAGTCCGTCACAAGCCATATAGAGGCTCGAGGTGCACAGGCTGATGACTCTGAGTTGACAACGCGGACGAGAACGATAGCGTCCCGTGGTCGGGGCGGCGGCAGAGGAGCGAGTGGCGACCAGAGCCAGGTCGGCGTGCCTTGCGCCTCTCGGTTCCGCAGAAGCGTGTGGTTCACCGCGGCTCCTGGGCGTAGTGCCCCTCGACGGAGATCGGGAACATCGCGGGATGGACGGCCTGGGGATCGGGCCCGCCCCGCATCCCGGTGTCCAAGGCGTCGATCTCCACGAGGTTCGTGGGGCTCAGCGCGAAGTCGAAGACCCCGAAGTTCTCCGCGATGCGCTCGCGGCGGACCGACTTCGGGATAACAGACAGCCCGTGCTCGATGTGCCAGCGGAGCACCACCTGCGCAGCGGTCTTCCCGTACTGCGTGGCGAGGCGCTGGATCGTCGGATCCTCAAGGAGGTGCCTGCCCTGGCCTTCGCCATGCGCATACACGTTCACGCCGCCGAGCGGCGACCAGGACTGGGTGACGACCCGGAGGTGGCCGTCGGCCTCGCGCACCGATCTCTGGTTGAAGTACGGATGAAGTTCAACCTGGTTGACGGCGGGCACCACGCTGGTGCGTGCGAGCAGATCCTCGAGGTTGTCGGGGCTGAAGTTGCAGACGCCGATCGCCAGCGCCCGTCCCTCCGCGAGCAGCCCCTCCGCTGCTCGGTAGGAGTCGACCGTCCGTGCGAAGTCTGAGGGCACGGGCCAGTGCAGTAGGTAGAGGTCCACGTATTCGAGCCCCAACCGCTGGAGGCTCGCGTCGAAGGCGCGGAGCGTTCGCTCGTAGCCGTAGTCGCTCATCCACAGCTTGGTCTGCACGAAAAGCTCGGCACGGTCGATTCCGCTCCTGCGGATGCCTTCGCCGACCTCTCGCTCGTTGAAGTAGGCCGCGGCGGTATCGATCATCCGGTAACCGACGCCGATGGCGGCCTCAACCGCTTTGACCGTCTCTTCCGGGGTGCTCTGGAACACGCCCAGCCCGAAGGCCGGCATCGCGACGCCGTTGTTCAGCGTCAGGAGGGGGCTGATTCCATTCGTCATGTGTGTTCTCACTCGTCAATGCGTTCGATGATCACTAGCTGGGGACGAACTCTGTGCACAGGTGGCGCAGGTCACTGGGCTAGTGCGTTGAATCTCGGGCATCATTCACGGCTCCACCCGACCATCTGGGCGTACCGGCCACCCGTGGCCGCGTCGTCTCTGCGCATGCGGAAGGCCGGCCTCCGGGCGGCCTTGTCAGGGAGTTTCTGGCCTCTTGCGACCCGAGCCGACGGCAGCGATCAGGGCAGACGCACAGAGTGCGGCCGAGCTAAGCGCGAAGGTGCTTCGGTAGCCGCTCGCGTCGTAGAGGAGGCCCCCCGCGGTGGCTCCCAGTGCGATCGCCAGCTGGATGACCGCAACCAAGAGCCCACCACCGGCCTCCGCGTCATCCGGGAGCACTCGGCTGAGCCACGTCCACCATGCGACAGGCGCTGCGGTCCCGAGGAGCCCCCATACAGCGAGCAGGACGGCGACCGCGACCGGGGAGCTGCCCAGCCCCGTGAGTGCAACCGCGATCCCGGCCATCAGGATCGGGATCACGATTAGCAGGCTGTTCAGCCGGGTTCGGAGTAGAATGCCGATCACCCAGGTACCGACCACCCCTGCGGCTCCCGTCAGCAGCAGGATAAGCGAGAGCGCCGAGACGCCGACGCGCGTTACCGTCTCGAGGAACGGCCGCAGGTAGGTGAACAGGGCGAACTGCCCGAGGAAGAACAGCGTGACGGCAGTCATCCCCAGCGGGACATTCCGCCGACGCAGAACCCTGAAGACGGTTCCGCCTCCGGAGGTCCGCTCCGAAGGCATCGACGGGAGGGTGGCGAAGAGCCAGGCGAGTGTCGCCGCGGCAAGCGGCACCACCGCGAAGAAGGCACCGCGCCATCCGACGTATTGGCCGAGGAAGCTGCCCAGCGGCGCGGCAACGGTGGTCGCGAGCGCATTGCCGCCGTTCAGCAGCCCGAGCGCACGTGGCACGTCCGCGGGCGGGACGAGTCGCATCACGGTGGCCGCCGACATCGACCAGAACCCGCCGATGACCACACCAACGAGGGCACGGCCCGCCATGAAGACGGGGGCGCCGGGCGCGAACGCGACCATGAGGCCGGAGACGATCATCAGCACCGTCAGCCACAGCAGGACCGTGCGTCGATCGATCCCGCGCGTCGCGGACGAGATGCCCAGGCTCGCCAGGACTGCGAAGACTCCGGAGACCGCGATCGCCTGACCCGCCTGACCTTCGGAGATGTGCAAATCGAAGGCGATCGGCGTCAGCAGGCTGACGGGCATGAACTCGGACGCGATCAGCGTCGAAACGCAGAGGGTAAGGGCGAAGACGGCACCCCACCTCGGGAAGACCGGCGCGGCTGCGTCGCTCTCGTGACGAACCCTAAGTTCCATATTCCCAGCCGTCGTGGGCGAGCGCTGTGGAAAGCTCCCGATGGGCAGTGGCCTCCTTGCGGAGCCGCTCCGCCTTCTGAAGGACGGCATCTACCGCGTCACTCCCGGCGGCCCATCGGGCTGGCGGTGCCGGGGAGTCGAGCAGCGTGATCAGGGCGCGTCCCAGCTTCGCAGGGTCGCCCGACTGCTTCCCGTTCATGCTCTTCCAGAGCGCGACCAGGTGCCGGGTGCGCCCGGCATAGTCCTCGATTGAAAGCGCGGGCCACGTCGTCGACGCCTCCTCGAGCAGCCCGGTGCGGAAGAACCCGGGTTCCACGACCGTGGTACGGATCCCGTAGGGCTCCACCTCCTGGTTCAGGGCCTCCATCCAGCCCTCGAGTGCGAACTTCGAGGCCGCGTAAGCCGAAGCGAATTCGCCCGCGACGATTCCCGCCGTGGAGGAGATTGTCACCACCTGGCCGCCCCGCTGGCGGCGCATTACCGGGAGCAACGCGCGAGTCACGTTCAGCGCGCCGAAGAAGTTGACCTCCATCTGCGCGCGGAACTGCTCGGCGCTCAACTCCTCGAAAAACCCGGCCTGGAAGCTAGCGGCGTTGTTGATCAGAACGTCGACCCCGCCGAACCGCTCGGCTGCTGCGGCCACGGCCGCCGCAACGTCCTCGGGAACCGTGACGTCGAGCTTGGCCACCAGCAGGTTCTCGGCGCGGCCCACCGCCCGCTCGACCTCCTCAGGGCGGCGCCCCGTGGCGACGACCCTGTGCCCTGCGGCCAGTGCTGCATGGACGAAGTCGACGCCCATCCCGCGTCCAGCGCCCGTTATGAAGTACACCTTGCTCATGTTCTGTCCTCCGGTAGGTAGGCAGCTGTCAGGTCTCCAGCGAAAGCATCGAGGCTCGACCCTGCTCAGCCCTCTACGGCCGTAAAGCTATGCCTGGCCCGGAGTGAGAAAAACGAGACGGAAGTTCTCAGGCTGATGCCTGAGGGTTGACAATCCCCGGTGCCGATTCGACCGGTTGAGCGCGAGCGGGCCACCAGGCAGAGTGCCCCGGTGGCCCGTCCGATCCTTCAGTCGCAGAACGCCCAAATTGCCAGCGCCGTGCGGCTCTGACGCAGTAGTTCTATTCGTCCTCAAAACACCACCACCGGGCGCCCGCGCATGCCACCTGCGCAGCATGTGCTTCGCACTACGAACTCCTCGGCGTCAATACCCCGGGGCCGATCCTGTGCCGCCGCGCGTTCGCACCCTCACGCGTTGGCGACCTCTGCCGCGCGCGCAGTGATCCGGTAGCGGAGCCAGAGGACATCGTCCGCTCGGTGTTCCACGCTCTCCAGGACTAGCCGGTGCGGAACCCGCCTCCTCACCGGGGACATCGAAGACTGTGGGCGTACCAGAACGCCCGTCAGCCACGGGGGCCAGCAACAGGCTCAGCTCGTCGATGAGTCCCGCGCGCAGGAAGCTCCCGTTGATGCCGCCACCGCCCTCGAGCATGAGCGTCCGCACGCCGAGCCGAGCTCCGATCTTCTCCAGCGCCAGCGCCAAATCGACCTCCTCGGTTCCGGCGAGCAGGTACGAGACGCCACGCTCACGCAGAAGAGCGAGATACTCATCCGCGACGCGGTGCGTGAGCACGGCGACGACATGGTCCCCTTGGAGATTCCCCGAATCCCATAGGAGCTTCCCTCGCGGGTCGAGGGCGATGGCAAAGGAGCCGTGCGCCCCGGGGGACGCGAAGTCCTCGCGTTCGGGCCCTTCGTATTCGCACGTCACGTCCGCGTCGGACCGCGTACCCGCCGCCAGGTGCTCCATCGTCACGCGCCCGCAGATCCAGCCCTCCGGCTCGTAGCTCGAGTGCACCTGCTCGTACTGCCCGTACCCCTCCTTCGAGAGGGGCCATCCTCCGGTGACGATGCGTCCATCAACCGCTGAGATCATGTGGCAGATCACGCGTGGGCGGCGGGAAGCCGGTTCGTTGTTCATGGTCAGTTGGGATCGGATCGTTGCCCGGGCGCCGCGGTATTGGCCAGATACTGCTCGTCGCTGACGTGTTCCATCCAGCGCACAACCTCGCCGTTCACAGCCTCCTGAATGGTGATGTGGCTCATGCTGTTCGCGGTGGTGGCCCCATGCCAATGCTTCACGCCCGGCGGTGTCCAGATCACGTCGCCCGGGTGGATCTCACGCCGCTGGCCTCCCCATTCCTGCACCCAGCCGGTCCCGGACATCACGATGAGGGTCTGCCCCGCCGGATGGCTGTGCCAAGCGGAGCGGGCGCGTGGCGCGAAGGTGACCTGCGCGGCCGCAGCCCGTGTGTGTGGGGTCGGGGCGAACAGTGCGTCGACCAGCGCAGACCCGGTGAAGTACTGTGCGGACCCAATTTCGGAGGGGCGGGCGCTAACCGGCGTGATCTCGATCTGCTGACTGTGGACGGGGACGGCGCCGATGGCGGCGAACGTGATCCCGAAGACAAAGAGGTGTTTCATGATTGATCCTCGCCTCGAATAGCTTTTAGGTATATCCGCCGGTGCCTCCGGCGCTCGGTCCGGTCCCCAGTAACACCCTTCACTGCGCCGGAACGATCCTGACGGCTGGGCACGGGGTCCGCCCAGCGATCATCCGGGCCTGCGAGCTGATCATTCAGCTCCCGCGTCATCTCGAGCATGGTGGAGCGAAAACCCGCGGCAGAGAACAGGCGTTGCCCCGCGAGGTTGGCCGTCGCGGTCAAAAGGACCATGCGCGGCGCACCCCGCGACGTGAGTTCGGACACGATGGCATCGAGCAGCAGGCGGCCGACGCCGCACCGGTGGTGCCTCGGGTCGACCACGATGTCATACAACACACCGGCGGGACCGCGAAGGGCCATGCAGTCCGTCCCTTCGAGCGCCGCGTAAGCGTAGCCGACGACGGCCCCGTCCAACTGCGCAACCAGCATGACCACATTGGGATCTCGGAGCTGGCTTCCGAGGAAGGACGAATACTTGGACTCCGTCCCTGGTGCCGCGGCCACGAAGCGCCGGGGATCAGATTCGTGGTGCATGCGCATGAGCAGCGCGCCAAGCTGTCCGAGCGTGTGGAGGTCGCTATCCGTCGCCCGGCGCACCCCGACCTCGTTGGCTGGTGGCGGGGCGTTTCCCAGCGTGTCAGCACGAAGCGAGAGCCGCTGGAGCCCCGGGCCTCCGATCACGGAAAACAGCGCCGTCCGCCCCCGCTCGTTTGCCATGGGGCTCACCACACCTGGCTTGCCGGACCAACCGTGAACTCGTTGATCGTTGTGTCTTCCGGCATGTCGATCGCGACGGCTACCACCCGCGCGATTCGCTCCGGCGAGATCCCGAACTGCTCGTAGAGCTGCGTCATTCCCTCCGCCGTGGGCTTATCGCTGATCGTGTTCAGCAGCTCGGTGTTGATGGCGGCCGGGTAGATCGTGGCCGTGCGGATGTTCGTCCCTTCTCCGGCGCTCTCCATGCGGAGGACCTCCATGAAGTCGCGCACGAACCACTTCGTGCCGCCGTAGACCGCGCCACCCGGATACGCCTTCAGGCCGGCGACGGAGGAGTTCGCGATCACATGACCGGACTTCTGCCCAATGAACGTCGGCAGCACCGCGGCCACTCCGTTCAGCACGCCCTTGATGTTGACGTCCACCATCTGGTGCCACTCGTCGGTCTTGAGCTCCGAGAGCGGCGAGTTCGGCATGATGCCGGCGTTGAGGAAGATGACGTCCAGTCGGCCGAACTCCGCCTTGGCGAGATCGACGATCGCCTGATTCGCCGCGGGATCGGTCACGTCGAGCTCCTGATAGGCCGCGTTCCCGCCTGCAGCCCGAATGTCGTCAGCAATCTCCTTCAACTTCTCGGTGCGCCGCGCGCCCAGGACGACCTTGGCACCCTCGCTCGCCAGGAGCCGCGCGGTTGCCTCGCCGATGCCCGACGAAGCGCCGGTGATGATGACGACCTTGTCCTTGATCATGATGGTTCCTGCTTCCTGTGGTCGAATTGATCACGGTGTGGGCTGCTCGCGCTGCGTGACAGCCTCCGGGCACTCAAGCTACGCGCACGATTGGTTCGGATAAATCGCATGGCAGGCGACACCCTGTGTCCTTGCGGTTCTCAATCTTGGGGGCTCCTGCAGGCGTGGCAGAACGCTCCCCGACACGGCGCCGAGGAGCGTTCTCGATTGCCTCGAGTGGAGGCAGGGGATCGTCGCGCCCTCTCAGCGGAGGCAAGGGGCGAGGAACGACCTCAGTTGGCTGGCTGGCGCGCGCTTAGGTTCCTGTTGAAGAACTCCGCGAGCGCGTCGAACGGGATCTTGTCCAGCCGGTCGTACAGATCCACGTGGTCCGCATCGGGCACGATCAGCAGCTGCTTGGGCTCGGAAGCCATCCGGTACACGTCCTCCGAGTAGTAGCGCGAGTGCGCGTTCTCACCGGCCACTAGAAGGACGGGCCGCGGCGAGATCATCTCCAAGTTCGCATACATTGGGAAGTTGAAGAATGACATCGGCGTCGTGGCCGTCCATGCCGTAGTCGAATTCACGCTCCGGGGATGGAAACCCCGCTCAGTCCGGTAGTAGCTGAAGAACGCAGCGGTCACGGTGTCCGCACCATCGGGCAGAGACTCGGGAAGGCCCCGGTCACCTCGTACGATGTTGTTCTGTGCGTCGAAGGGCACCTCGTGGTAACCCCGCGCCGGACGACCGGCTTCTGCGTCGGCCCAGCGCTGCTGGCTGATGTAATCGATGACCCGGCGGCGCTGCTCCGTCGTGTAGCTGTCCCTGTAACCACGGCTGATGCTGCGGGACATGTCGTACATCGAAGCCGTCGCCACCGCCCTAATGCGGGAGTCGCTGGTGGCAGCGGTAAGGGACATGCCGCTGTAGCCACAGATCCCCAGCGCGCCAATGCGGTCACGGTCAACCGACTGATGGAGCCCCAGGAAATCGACGGCCGCGCTTACATCCTCGGTATTGATGTCCGGAGAGGCGACGTCGCGCGGCTCACCGCCGCTCTCGCCTGTATACGACGGATCGAAGGCCAGCGTGACGAATCCGCGCTCGGCCATGGTCTGGGCGTACAGGCCGGACACCTGCTCCTTCACGGCGCCGAACGGGCCGCTGACCACCAGGGCGGGCAGCCTCCCGGTGCCGCGGTTCCGGGGGAGGTACAGGTCGGCAGCCAGCGTGATTCCGTACCGGTTGGTGAACGTGACCTTCTGGTGGTCAACTCGGTTGCTCCTGGGGAATTTCTTGTCCCACTCCTGGCTCAGCTGGACGGACCCTGATTCGGTGGGACGCTGGGTGGTGGTCGCCTCGTGCGCCGCGGAGTTCGGACTCGATTGCGTTCCTCCACAGGCGCTGAGGAACCCCGTCATGGCCACAAGGACGGCGCTGGAAATCGAGAAACTGCGAACCATCAAGCTTCGCGAGCCGATGGCGATCACTGGGTCGTTGGTCATGGGAGCTCCCTTATCGAGTTTGTCTCGCTGATACGGGCCCCTCCCAGGAAATCGGCCACAAGCATGATTCCCGGCAGCGGAGGTTGACCCGATCGCCCAAGGAACCTATCTCGGGTAGTAGCTCGCATAAACGAGACGAAGGTTCTCACCCTGATGCCTGCAGGTTCGCAATGGCGGATGTGACCGATGGAGTGCCCGAGTTCGTCGCGATCGTCGAGGCCGGTGGCTTCCGTGCGGCGGGGCGGCGCCTGGGAGTGACGGGAACGGCGCTGAGCAAGGCACTTCGCCACCTGGAGGAGCGGCTCGGCGTGACGCTTCTTCTCCGGACCACGCGGAGCGTGCGGCTCACCCCCGCTGGCGAGCAGTTCTACACAGCGTCCCGGCGGGCGCTGGACACGCTGCAGACCGCGGCCGCAGCCGTGGGCGAGATGGCGGACGTGCCCCGCGGCCTGCTGCGCCTGAACATCAACAGTGGGGCCGAGGGGTTCCTGAGGGGGCCGGCTCTGGAGGGGTTCCTGCGCGCGAATCTGGAGGTGCAGCTCGACATCATCGTGGACGAGGACGTCGGCGACATCGTAGCGGCCGGCTACGACGCCGCGGTGCGTCTGGGCGAGGTGATTGAGCAGGACATGATCGCCGTCCCGGCATCCGGTCCGCAGCGGCTCGTCGTGGTCGGCGCCCCCTCGTACTTCGCCAGGCACCCGCGACCGGAGCACCCGCGAGACCTCGCGCAGCACGCATGCATCAACTGGCGTCCGGGACGGGACGCCGCGCCCTACCGCTGGGAGTTTACAGAGCCGGGCGGCGATGACTTCTCGGTCGCCGTGCCGTCGCGAGTCGTAGCAAACGACTTCCCCGTAATGATGCGAATCGTTACCGCCGGGCTTGGGCTGACTATCGGTATGGGCGACGGGGTGCAGCCCTACCTCGAGAGGGGGGAAGTGATCGCAGTGCTCGAGGAGTTTTGTACTCCCTTCCCCGGATACTACCTGTATTATCCGCAGCGCCGGCAAGCGTCATCCGCGCTACGTGCGCTCATCGACTACCTGCTGGAAATGCGGCGCCGCAGCCACCAGGGCCGCTGACCGACCGAACGCCGCTGCCCAGGACGCGGAGCGAAAGCCCCGCCTGCGTTCGTGGGCGCTCCTCTTGCCCGGAAGGCCGAGGACTCGTTGCGCTGGAGGAGGATGAACGGCGAAGAACCTGGCTCGGAGGCGCTCGGCGCCCAATACGCGCGGGCTGTGGAACCCGCTCCACTGCGCGGCGCGGATAGAAACCAACCTTGTCCCTGCGGGTCCGGACGTAAGTGGAAGCGGTGTTGCGGAGCTCCGGGGCAGCGGGGGAACTGAAAGCGGCATCAGCAAGTCAGTCTCGGCGCCGTCCGCGACTTGGCCCAGAAGATTGACCGGCAGCGTAAGTCTCCTCCCGCACAGGTGGCTGGAGATCCGCGGGTCCATGCCGTGCGTGACTCGGCCGCCCCGCAGACCGAGGCACCATGGCGCAGACCGACGAGAGCAATCAGGGCAGCGGCCGCTGCCTTTACTGCGCCATAAGGATCGACCGATAGCTCGATTGGGGCGAGCCAGTAACAAAACGGAGTAACAAAACCGGTAACACGCGGTGATCTCCAGTAACGCCGGGTTGCGAAAATTCCGCAGAAATGCTAGACTTTTGTTGCCTCCGTGACGCGACGTAACGGGCCGTCGGCGTTTCCTAAACCGTAGGTCACAGGTTCGAGTCCTGTCGGGGGCACTGACCAGGTGGGCCGCTGAAAGCTACTCGGCTTTCAGCGGCCTTCTGGTTCCACGGATGTGCCCCGGTGAAAACCGCTCCCTGAAGCTGCACCGTCAGGCTCCACTTCGTCCTGCCGCAAGCTCGATGACCGCACTGCTGATCCGCGAGACGCGGGAAGAAGACATCGACAGCCTCTTCGACATCCGGGCGCGGACGAGGGAGAACCCCATCTCGCGCGAACAGCTCGCGGCGGTGGGCATCACGCCCGCCTCGGCGGCCGCGGGGCTGCGCTCCGGAGACGTGAAGGGCTGGGTCTGTCTGGACGGGGCGCGCGCGGTCGGCTTCTGCAGCGCCGATGCGGTCGGTGGGGAAGTGCTCGTGCTGGCGGTGCTGCCCGAGTACGAGGGCAGGGGCGTAGGCAAGCGGCTCCTCGCCGAAGCGGTGGAGTGGCTCCGCTCGCGCGGCTGCGGCCGGATCTGGCTGGCGGCGAGCCCGGACCCGGGCGTGCGCGCGCACGGCTTCTACCGATCCCAGGGCTGGCGGCCGACGGGAGAGCGTGATGCCCAGGGAGACGAGATCCTGGTGTTCGAGGAGGAGCGAAACGGGTCCCGAACCTGAGTCGTCCTGTCGGGGCACCTCATACCAGATCCGGATGAACAGTGGGTGATCAGACGGGGCGCGTCAGGCAATCTGCTCGACTCGCCACCCACCAGAACCGTCGAGTAGATCCCTCGGGTCGCTACCGCTCCCCTCGGGATGACATCGGTTCGGTCGAACGTAAACTACTCAACGGATCTGGTATCAGATAAAAGCGCCGCAGCGACTTCGCTGCGGCGCTTTCGTTCGTTGGATGACGCCCTTCCGCCGGTCATGCCCCGCAGCGGCCGGTGCACTGGTAGCAGAGCGGGTATCCCGTGTCGCAGCTCGTGCCGCCGCAGGTGCGCGGGTAGCCGCAGCTGTACTGGGGCGACGTGGGGCAGCCGGCCCCCGTGAGGTCGTTGCCGTGGACCGTGCCGCTCGCCTCCGCCTCCCGGGATTCCAGCTCGAAGGGCTCGACCCTGAGCTCGTCGGGGTTCAACCTGAGCTTCTTCATCGGTCCTCTGCGCGTTAGGGGATGGGCTTCCGGACGCGAGGCGTTCGCGTCCGGGATCGATCGAGACGCCGAATCCAGCGGGGGCTCCCGGCGCGTCCCGGTTCTCGCGGGATCGGCCTGCGGAGCATGGCGCTTCGGCCGCTCCCATCTGCGGCCATCTTTACAGAAACCCCGCCATCCCGAATCCGCAAGGTCTTTTTTCCGCAGCACCTGGCTCTTCACCACGCGGAAGGCTCCGTCGCCGCGAGCAGCCCCTCGTCCCTTCCCGTTTCGTTGGCGGCAAACGGATGTCCCACGGGCGTTGGGCCCGCGGGACGGGTGAACCGGAAGCGCCGCGGCGGCCTCGCCGCGGCGCTTTCCGTCGTATTCATCCCGGTCACCCCCGTCACGGTTGAAGCCGGGGAAGCAGCGACCTACGTTCTCGCGCGGCTTCGCTCATGAACCCTGGACGGAGGCCCCCCGCCCATGGAACGCGTACCGGCAGCACCGTCGTCGCGGGCTTTCACACTCGTCTCCTCCTGCGTCTTCGCCATCCTTCTCAGCGCCGCGTGCGGCGGCGGCGATGGCGGCGACGCGGGCGATGCGCGCGGCGGGGAGGGACGGCGGGCCGGTGCACGCAGCGCCGCGCCTCCCCCCGTCCGGGCGACGGCGCCGGACGCCATCGCCTACGTCGGCGCGGACGGCCGCGAGCTGCGGCTGGTGCAGCCCGACGGCAGCGGCGGCCGGCTGGTCTGGAAGGAGGCGGACACGATGTACTCGGTCGCGGCGCCCGCGTGGAGGCCCGACGGCGGCGAGATCGCCTTCACCAGCAACCACGAGATGGCGGTCTCGCTGTACGAGCGCGACGTGTACGCCGTGGCGCCGGACGGGAGCGGGCTGCGCAGGATCACCAACCCGCCGGCGCACCCGGAGCTCGCCTCGCGGCCGAAGGCACGGTCACCGTCACCGTGCAGAGCGCCACCATGGACACAGGCCCGTTCTTCATCTACGTCGCCGGCGCGCCCGGGCCGCAGCAGGTCTCGCTCACGGTGGGGATGGGGAAGAAGCTGACCTTCACCGGCGTGGCGGACCTGGGCGACGGCGTGGCGCAGCCGGTGGTGGCGATCAGCGGGATCAACCGCTGGTGGGACGCCGCGGCCGCGGCGGACGTGCGGGCGGGCCGCACGGTGGACGCGGGGACGCTGACGCTCTCGGGCGCGGTCGAGCACTTCGGGGCGGACGCGCCGTTCTGGCGGGCGGACGGCGCGAAGGTCGGCTTCTTCCTGGGCCCCACCTGCCTCCTGCGGCAGGTGCCGGCCGCGGCGCCGCCCGGGCCGTCGTACGAGCCGCTCCTGGACCCGGAGGTGTTCGGCTCCGTCTGCGCCGCCGACTGGGGGCCAGCGTCCGCGGCGGACGAGCTCCTCCTGGCCGACCCGCGCGAGTTCACCGAGTCGGGGACCACGCACGTGCTGCGGGTGAAGGAGGGGGCCCGCGAGCGCGGCGCGCCGGTGGCGAGCTTCGGCCGCTACGTGCGCGTCACCGACCTGCGCTGGCTCCCCGACGCCTCGGGCTTCGTCGTGGCCCGGCAGGACGACCTGCTGGACGAGGACGTCAACCTCTACCGCTTCGACTTCGCCACGAAGCAGCTCGCGAAGCTCACCGACTTCACCGGCGAGTTCGTGCGCCGCTTCAGCCTCTCGCCCGACGGGCGGAGCGTCGCCTTCGAGCGGGTGCGGGGCGGGAGCATCCACGAGCTGGCGACGCTGCCGTCGGAGGTGTGGGTGATGAATCTCGACGGCTCGGGCCCGCGCCTGCTGGCGAAGGAGGGCGCCTATCCGGCCTGGAACCCGCAGCGCAGGTGAGGGCGCGGTGACTTCTCTCCCAAACGTCTTCGACCGAATCCCGGGATCGAGCTCATGAGCACACCCGACCCGCCCCAGGAATCCGCCGCCAGCGTCGTCTGCCCCAACTGCGGCAACCGGAACGGGCCGGACGCGGAGCGCTGCTACAACTGCAGCCAGCTCCTGGGCGGCGCTCGCACGGCGCGCACGGCCGACGAGGGCGGGGTGCCGCAGGCCCGGCCCGTCCAGGGCGGCTACCCGGGCGAGCTCTCCGCACCGTTCCTGGAGGTGCTCGGCTACCTGATCATCGTCTTCGGCGTCATCCTGGGGATCTGGACGATCTCGACGCTGGGGACCACCGAGCTGCCGGCGTACGACGCGCTCGGCGTCTACACCGGCGGCGGGAGGCGGGCGAACGGCCTGGGCTGGATGCTGGGGATCGCCACGATCGTGCAGTCGGTGATCGCCGGCACGCTCTGCTTCACCGTCGCGGCGACGGCGCGCAACACCGTCGAGCTGCGCCGCGCGCTCGACCGGCAGGCGAAGGCCCCCGCGCCGGGCGGCTGAAGCCGCTGCAACAACTGCGGGAAGCCTCGCAAACTGCGCGAGGCTGCGGGGCGAGCTTCCAGCCGCCAGGCGAGGTCCGGAGGCCGCGTTCGGCGCCGGCACGCCGATCTCGGGCGCGGAGCGCGCGGGCGCAGCCCGCCAGTCCGCGCAGGCGGACTTCGTGTGGTTGTTGCCGCGAATTCATTCGCCCAGCCCCCCTCGCACTCCGCGTTCCCCACCCATCCATCTCACCGGCGGACGGCGCGGTAGTGACGTGTCGCCACGGAACTTGCGTCGGGCGGCGCAGTCCCGGGCCCGTGACGCGGCTGAGCCGCGATGACGAGCCGTCCGAACCCGCCGCCCGAAGGCCGTGACGCCGACCGCCGCCGCTCTCCCGTCCCCGCCGACCGCGCCGCCGCGGCGCCGCAGCCGGGTGCCGTACGTGGTGCTGGCGGTGTCGCTGCTGGCCACGCTCGCGGCCACCCTCGCCGCGGCCGGGTTCACGCGCGCGCGCGACCAGGCGCGCTTCGAGAACGCGGTGCAGTCCACGCGCGACCGCATCCAGGACCGCCTGGACACCTACGTGGCCCTGCTGCGCGGGGGCGCGGCGCTCTTCGACGCCAGCGGCGAGGTGACCAGGGACGAGTTCCGCGCCTACGTGGGGCGGCTGCGGCTGCGCGAGCGCTACCCGGGCGTGCAGGGGATCGGCTACACCCTGCGCCTGGCGCCGGGCCGGGCGGCCGCCGTGGAGGCCGCCGCGCGCGCCGACGGGCTGGCGGACTTCCGCGTCTGGCCCGGGACGCGGGCTCCCGAGCGGCACACCATCCTCTACCTGGAGCCGCTGGACGAGCGCAACCGCGCGGCCCTGGGCTTCGACATGTCCAGCGACCCCGTGCGGCGCGAGGCCATGGAGCGCGCCCGCGACCGGGGCATGTCCACGCTGAGCGGCCGGGTGACGCTCAAGCAGGAGATCGAGAGCGCGGAGCAGGCCGGCTTCCTGATCTACACCCCCGTCTACCGCGGCGGCGGCGTGCCCGCCACCGTCGCCGAGCGGCGCGCGTGGCTGGAGGGCTTCGTCTACGCCCCCTTCCGCGCGGCCGACCTGTTCGCGGGCGTCTTCGGCAGCGAGCGCCAGCCGCGCGTCACCTTCCAGGTCTACGACGGCGCCGCCGTCCGTCCCGCGGCGCTCCTCTACGACTCGCGCGGGGAGCTGCCGCCCGAGCGCCGCCCCGCCTTCACCGCCGTGGAGCGGATCGAGGTGGCGGGGCGCCGGCTCACGCTGGCGTTCCAGTCGCGCCCGGCGTTCGAGGCGGGGCTCAACCGCGTCTTCGTCCCGGGAATCGCGGCGGCGGGGCTCGCGCTCTCGCTCCTGCTCTTCGGCATCGGCCGCGCGCAGGTGAACGCCCGCGCCACCGCCGAGCTGCGCGCCGAGGCGCTCCGGGTGGCGCTGGCCGAGCGCGAGCGGCTGGTCTCCATCGTGGAGAGCAGCTCGGACCTGATCGGCTTCGCCAGCCCCGAGGGCGAGGTGCTCTACCTGAACCGCGCCGGGCGCCGCCTGCTGGGGCTCGCGCCCGGCGCGGGGGCGGGGAAGCGGGTGGCCGACTTCTTCGCGCCCGGCGAGGCGGCGCGGCTCGAAGGCGAGATCCTCCCCGCGGTGCGCGCGGGCGGGCGCTGGCAGGGGGAGACGCGCTTCCGCGCCCTGGAGACGGGCGACGAGGTGCCGGTGCAGTTCACCCTCTTCACCATCCCCGACCCGCAGACGGGGGAGACGATCGGGCTGGGGACGGTGACGCGCGACGTGACGCCCGAGCTGCGCGCCCGCGGGGAGATCGAGGCGGCGCGCGGGGTGGCCGAGAGAACGGCGGCGCAGGCGCGCGAGCTCGCGGCCCGCCTCAAGGCGCAGGCGCTGGAGCTGGAGACGCGCGTGGAGCAGACGCAGGCGCTGAACCTGGAGCTGCAGCGGGCCAACCGGGCGAAGGCGTCGTTCCTGGCCACCATGAGCCACGAGCTGCGCACGCCGCTGAACGCGGTGCTCGGCTACTCGGACCTGCTGCTGGCGGGGATCCCCGAGGAGCTGTCGGAGGCCACGCGCCGCCCGGTGGAGCGCATCGCGCTGGCGTCGCGGCACCTGCTCTCGGTGATCGAGGAGATCCTCTCCTACGCGCGCATCGAGGCGGGGCGCGAGACGGTGGAGCTGGAGGAGGTAGCGCTGGACGACGTGCTGCGCGAGGTGGTGGCGATCGTGGAGCCGCTGGCGGCGGGGAAGCGGCTGGCGTTCCGCGCGCCGGAGCGGGTGGAGCCCGAGCGGCTGGTGACCGACGCGCGCAAGCTGCGGCAGGTGCTGGTGAACCTGCTGGGCAACGCGGTGAAGTTCACCCAGGCGGGGGAGATCGGCTTCCAGGTGTGCGAGGCGGACGGGTGGGTGGAGTTCCGCGTGCGCGACACGGGGATCGGGATCGCGCCCGACGACCTGGAGCGCATCTTCGAGCCCTTCCGCCAGGTGGACGACGCCACCACGCGCGTGGCGGGCGGCACGGGGCTGGGGCTGGCCGTCTCGCGCCACCTGGCCCGGATGATGGGCGGCGACGTGGAGGTGATCAGCGCGCTGGGCGAGGGGAGCGTCTTCACGCTGCGGCTCCCCCTGCGCGTGCCCGCGGGGGCGATGGCGGGCGCGGGCGGCGACGGCGGGAGCGTCGGGGCGGGGCGCGGGTGAGGGCGGCCCGCGGGGCCCTCTCCCTGGCGCCTGGGGCGCCTGTCCCTCCCCCAAAACGGCCTGGGGGAGGACGTCCTCGCTTCGCTCGTAGCGAGCGCGGGGACGCAGCACTGTGCCGACGCTATGGCTCTGATGATCTGCGGATAACAGTTTGTCGCCGCGATTCCAGCCTATCGACCGCTTCCCGTGTCCAAGCCGGGGTTCGCGGCCGGCGGCACGTCCCGGCCCCCACTCCGACGTCGATCCCCCGATCCCGCCATGCTTCGCAGCGTCCTTTTCCTCCTCGCCGGCGCCGTCCTCCACGCGGGCCGCCTCCCCGCCCAGCAGCCCACCTCCGCCGCGGCCGGGAGCGCGCTGTACGGGGGGTGGGAGGGCGAGATGCGCACCTCGCGCTGGCCCCAGTTCATCACGCTCACCCTGCGCCCCGACACCGGCGGGCCCGGCGGCGCGCTCGAGACCCTGGGCCGGACGTTCCCGGCGGACGAGGTGCGGCTGGCGGGCGACTCCGTCACCCTGCGGATCGGCGAGGGCGCGATGGCCGTCATGGTCGGCGCCGCGCTGAGCGAGGGGCGGCTGGTCGGCAGCCTCAGGCAGGGGCGCGACACGCTCGCCTTCGCGCTCAGGCGCATCCCCGACTACCCGAAGCCGCGCGACCGCGTGGAGGCCTGGGCGCAGGACATCGACGCGCTGGCGACGCGCTTCATCGAGCTGGACAGGAGCTTCAGCCCCGGCGAGCGCGCGCTCTTCCTGGAGCGGCTCGCCGACACGCGCGCCCGCCTGGCCGAGCTCGACGACGACGAGGTGATCGTGCGCCTGGCCTCGGCCATCGCGCTCGGCGGCAACGCCCACACGCGGCTCTACCTCCTGCGCAACGCCACCGAGCTGCGCCGCCTGCCGGTCCGCCTGTGGTGGTTCAGCGACGGCCTGCGCGTGGTCCGCGCCACGCCGGAGCACCGCGCGCTGCTCGGCTGCCGGGTCGACGACGTGGCGGGCACCATCGCGCGGCAGGCGCGCGACCGCGTGGCGCCGGCCTTCGCCGGCAACCCGTCCTGGGTCGACTACAAGAGCGTCTACTCGCTCACCAGCCCCGAGATGCTGCACGGCTTCGGGATCGTCCCGTCGCCGGACTCGGTGGCGTTCGGCGTATCGGACTGCCGGGGCGGCACCGGGCGGCGCGTCGTCGTGAAGCCGCTTCCCCTGGCCCGGCGCGACGCCGCGGTCGAGGCGTGGTGGGACCTGTCGCCGCTGCATCCCGGGACCGATTCGACGTGGGTGCAGGTGCTGTCGGCGTCGCGTGGACCGCTGCCCCTGTACCTGAGGAACCCGACCCGCAACTACTGGTTCGAGTACCTGCCGGAGAGCGGCGTGCTGTACTTCCAGTACAACCGCTCGCAGGACGCGGCCGGCGAGAGCACGGCCCGGTTCGGCGAGCGGCTGCTGGCGGCGCTCGACCAGCACAAGCCCAGGGCGTTCGTGATGGACGTCCGCTTCAACACGGGCGGGAACCTGACGCTCGCCGCGGAGCTGATGAAGCAGCTGCAGGAGCGCACGCGCGGGATCCCGCGGTTCGTGATCACCGGGCGGGCGACCTTCTCGGCGGGGATCACGCAGGTCGCGTCGTGGCGCGAGGCGGGGGACGTGACGATCGTGGGCGAGCCCGTGGGCGACGTGCTGGAGACGTGGGCGGAGGGAGGGAACGTCAGGCTGCCGAACTCCGGGTTCAAGGCGCACTTCGCGAACGGCGCGCACAGCTATTCCCCGGCGCCCTGCCCCCCGGAAACGTACTGCTACGACCTCTCCGTGCCGAGCGTCGACCCGGACGTGCCGGTGGCGGCGAGCTGGGCGGACTACCTGGGGCTGCGCGATCCGGCGCTGGAGGCGGTCCTCGCCCGGCTCGGCGCGGGCGGGCGCGGCCGCTGAGGGACCGGCCGGCGTCCGCCGCCGCCGGCGCCGCTCACCCCCGCCGCTCCGGGACGGGCGCCGGGAACAGCGGCTCGGGCTGCCGCAGCCGCCGGTGCTGGAAGGCGGGGACGCCCAGCCGCTCGGCCAGGGCGCGGGCGGAGGCCTTGAGCGGGCCCTTCAGGTTGTCGTGGAAGACGACCGCGTCCACGCCGCCGGCGATGGTCGCCGCGCAGGCGGCCAGCTTCTCCACCCCCTCCTCGCCCTCGTAGCCGCCCGCCGCCAGCCACTGGTTGGCCAGGATGTGCGAGACGGCCACCCGGTGCGGCCGCGCCTCGCCCAGCACGGCGTCGCGGAAGGCGGGCTCGAAGTGGACCCCGCCCAGGCAGAGGAGCGATGCGTGCGGCCCGTCCGCCTCGTCGAACACCCGCGGCAGGGCGCGGGCGAGCGCCTCCACCGCCGCCGGGTCCGCCCAGCTCGCGGGGCTGCTGCCGATCTCCACGTCCAGCAGGGGCACCGGGTAGGCCGCCAGCAGCGCGGGCGGATGCCCGCGCGGCACGCCGGACCAGTGGGTCGCCTCGGTGACCGTGCGGTAGTGGTCCAGCCCGGCCTCGGCGCGCGCTCTCTCCAGCGCCCGCAGCACGCCCAGGGTGAGGCCGGGGTCGGCCGCCCCGAACGTCGCCGAGGGCACGTCGCCGGTGGTGTGGGCCATCAGGATCCGCTCCGGCGCGTTGGCGCCCTCGTGCCAGTTGACCAGCAGGGCCAGGTCGTACGCCGCGAAGCGCCCGGTGAGCGCCGGGAGGTAGCGGGGGTAGTCGTGGCTCAGCACGTCGGCCGTGCGGACGTACGCGAGCTCGCGGCCGTGCGCGTCGCGGTGGGCCAGCACCGGGAAGCCGTCCACCTCCTCGCCCGTCTCGCGCAGGTCGAGGAGGCGGGCGGACGCCTCGAACACGCGCGCCGCCACCGGGTCGCGCTCCAGCTCCGCGCAGAAGAAGAAGACGGCGCGCCTGCCGCGGGGGTGGTTGGACATGGACCGATCCTCCCTTGCATGGGCTCGGCCGATCGAGCCCGAAGACCTGTCTTTGCCGCACGAAGCTGACCGATCGCAAAAGGGCCGCCCCCGGCGAGGAGGCGGCCTTCGCGTTCGGACGCGGTGCTGCGGCGGTCAATCCGTCGTGACGGCCACGCCCTGGGCCTCCAGCTCGCCGCGCAGGTGGTTCAGGTGGGTGATGAAGATGGCGTCCTCCTCCACCGCGGCCTGGCCGTCGGCGGCCAGCACGGCCAGGCCCAGGCCGCTGAGCGCGGTGACCACCTGGTCGGCGTTGCGGGTGCCGCGCTCGCGGTCCATCGCCATCACCGCGCGCAGGTAGTCGGGGGTGGACACCAGGTACTCCTGCAGCGCGTCGGGGTCGTCGGCCAGGAGCACGCTGTCGAGCACGGAGGCGCGCAGCTCCTCGTGCGGGGGCCGCTCGCCCGCGGCCGCGGCGAACACGTCGGCGAAGACGTCCATCTCCTTCGGGCTGATGTCGTCGTCGCCCGCCAGGAGCAGCCCCAGGAAGCGCACCAGGTGGCCGACGGCGTCCTCGGCGATCGGGCGTGGGCCGTTCCAGAAGCCCTGCTCGTCGGCGTTGACGGCCGCCTCCACCACCAGGCGCGACAACTCGTCGGGAGAAAGGTAGATGCTATGGTTCATCGGGATGATCGAGAAGAAGAAGTCCGCCGCGGGCCGCGGCGGCGCCGATGAACCTGTGTCGCGCGGGCGGCGTCCGCAAGGGCGCAGCCGATGCCGATTGTGCAGACGGCGTCTGCACATTGGCCCATCCGCTTCACCGCGCACGGGGGAGCCGAAGCTCGAGACAGATGCGCTCCGGTCCAGTTTCGTGTATTATGCCGTCCCCCCGCTCCAAACCTTCCTTCCCATTCCATTCTGATGAGCGACAAAGTCACCAAAGGCAAGGCGGAGCCCATCTCACGCGTGGGCGGCGCACACCTGGCACCGGCCGGGAGACCGCCCTCCGGCGAGCGGCGGCTGCTGGCCGAGATCCGCTCCTTGATCGAGGCCTCCCGCCAGCACACCGCACGGGTGGTGAACTCGGCGATGGCCATCACCTACTGGAGCATCGGCGAGAGGATCGGGCGCGAGGTCCTGGCCGATGATCGTGGCGAATACGGAAAACAGGTCGTGGAGCGGCTGGCGGACCGCCTCGCCACCGAGTACGGCTCCGGCTTCTCGCGGCGCAACCTCTTCAACATGGTGCGGGTGGCAAGGGCTTTCCCGGACGCGGAGATTGTGCAGACGATGTCTGCACAATTGGGGTGGTCGCACCTCGTGGTCCTGACAGCCCTCGACGATTCGCTCCGGCGCGAGTTCTACGCGCAGATGTGCATGACCGAGCGCTGGAGCGTCCGCACGCTCCAGCAGAAGATCCAGGGCATGCTCTTCGAGAGGACCGCCATCTCCAGGAAACCGGAGATCCTCGCCGCAAAAGAGCTGCAAGCTCTTCGCAACGAAGATCGCATGAGCGCGGATCTGGTCTTTCGTGACCAGTACGTTCTCGATTTCCTCCGCCTGAAGGACGCCTACGACGAGCGAGACCTCGAAACGGCGATCCTCCGGGAGATCGAGGGCTTCATCGCCGAGCTCGGAACCGATTTCGCCTTCGTGGGCCGCCAGAAGCGGATGACCGTCGACGGCGTCGACTACCGGCTGGACCTCCTCTTCTTCCACCGGCGGCTGCGGCGCCTGATCGCGATCGACCTGAAGCTGGGCCGTTTCCAGGCGGCGGACAAAGGACAGATGGAGCTGTACCTCCGGTGGCTTCAGAAATACGAGCAGCGTCCAGGCGAGGAGTCGCCGCTCGGCCTCATCCTGTGTGCAGGCAAGTCAGAGGAGCACGTCGAGCTGCTCCAGCTCGAGAAGAGCGGCATCCGGGTCGCTGAGTACATCACCGAGCTGCCGCCGCGGGAAATCCTCGAGCAGAAGCTCCATACCGCGATCACGGCTGCTCGCAGGCGGATGGAATCCCAGCTGCAGGTCCTCGAATCGGAATAGCGCCGAATCCCCGCTCGATCGTAGTTGCCGCGGAGGAGCCCTCACGCACTTCCCATCTGCTCCAGCGCGCGGCGGAACTCGGGGAGGGTGGGGAGGAAGGTGATCGCCGTCTCGTGCAGGAGCGGGCCCAGGCGCCGCGCCCCCTCGCCGCCGGCGATCACCGCGGTCCCGGGCGGCAGGGCGCGCCGCAGCCGGCGCATCTCGTCGCCCAGCGCGGCGCCGTCGGCGGGGTAGACCACGCTGAGCGCCACGGCGCGGGCGTCGGTCTGCGCGGCGGCGCGGGCGATCTCCTCGGCGGGGAGGTCGGCGCCCAGGTACGTGACCCGCCACCCGGCCGTGGCCGCCGTGGCCGCCGCCAGGAGCGCCCCCAGCTCGTGCCGCTGGCGGGCGGGGGTGGCCACCACCACCCTCCCCGCCCCGTTGGCCTCGGCCGTGTCGGTGACCATCGCCAGCACCCCGGTCAGCGCCGCCGAGGCCAGGTGCTCGTGCGCCACCCCCAGCCGCCCCTCCTCCCACCCGGCGCCCACGGCGCGCAGGAACGCCACCGCCACCTCGTCGATGAACGACTCGGCCCCCATGGCCACCAGGGCGCGCCGCAGCACCCCCTCCAGCCCGGGGCCGTCCAGGGCGCGCGCCTCGTCCAGCGCGCGGCTGACGTACGCGGCCGCGGCCCGGCCGTCGCGCCGCGCGGCGGGCGAGGCGGCCAGCAGGGCGCGCTGCTCCTCGTCCTCGCGCGCCAGCCTGAGCAGCTCGTCGTCGCCCAGCCCCGCCACCTGGCCGATCGGGCGCCCGGCCTGGGTCACGCGCCGGAGCAGCCGCAGCCGCTCCACGTCGGCGTCGCTGTACAGCCGCTGCCCCATCCCCTCGCGCCGCGGCGGGGCGACGGCGCCGTAGCGCTTCTCCCAGGCGCGCAGCACGTCGGGCGAGAGCCCCGTGCGCTCGCTCACCACCCGGATCGGGTGTCTCGGCTCCCGCTCCACGTCGTCCCGTGACATGGCGAGAAGCCTACAAGGTCTGTTCAATCTTTGTCAAGAGATTCCACGGACGGCGAATTGACGCGACTGATGCGAAAACACTGACGGCGACCGGGTTTGTTCATGACCTGTCCAGGTACAACATTGGACATACTGCTGGCAAACGCTGTACACTTTGTCCACGCCCGCTCCGGTGATCGGTGGAGGTGAGAGGGAGAGACGGTCGGGCGCGCGTGCCCGGTGCGGCGTGCAGGGGAGGGCGAGGGCGAAGTCCGCGTTGCGTCCGGACCGGCGGCAGCTAGATTCCGCCCCGCGCCCCCGGAACGCGCTTTTCTCCGCCGCCCGCGCCGACGAGGCGGCTTTTTGTTGACGTACGCACCCGTGAGCCCGATCCCCCGCGCCTCCGCGCTCCGCGCGCTCCTGTTCTACGCGTTGCTGGTGGGCCTCCCGCTGGCCGCGCTGCTGGCGATCCTGCGCGCGGGCCGCGGCCTGCAGGCGCCGCCGTCGGTCGGCGGGACGTGGCGGAGCGAGAGGCGCCCCGAGCCGCTGCTGCTGGAGGTGGAGCAGTCGGGCGTCCACCTGGTGGTCCAGGCCGGCGTGCTCCGGTTCACGGGCGTGCTCCAGGGCGACTCGATCCTGGCCGTCGAGAAGACCGGTCCTGTCCCGCCGGCGGACTCTCCGTGCGACCCGGGGCGGGGGATGGTCTTCCGGGCGCGGGTCGACCGCGCCGCCGAGCCCGACCGGATGACCGGGACGATCCTGATCCCCGGCGACCCGCGCTGCCGCCCGACGCACGTCGCCGCCGTCCGGCAGCCGGCGGGGCGGGGGAGGGGGCGCCGATGACGGACCTCCTCCTCCTGCTGGTGCAGGTGGGCGTGATCGTGGCGGCCGCGCGGCTGGTGGGGGTCCTCTTCCGCCGCATCCGCCAGCCGCAGGTGATGGGCGAGATGGTCGCCGGGATCCTGCTGGGGCCGTCGCTTCTCGGCTGGGCGGCGCCGGCGGTGTCGGAGCGGCTCTTCCCGGCCGGGTCGCTGGGGCTGCTGGGCGCCATCAGCCAGGTGGGGCTGCTCATCTTCATGTTCCTGGTGGGGCTGGAGCTCGACCCGCGGCTGCTGCGGGGGAGGAGCCGCACCGCCGTGGTCACCAGCCACGCCAGCATCGCCGTGCCCTTCGTGCTGGGCGCCGCGCTGGCGCTCTTCCTCTACCCGCGCCTCTCGGACGACGGGGTGCGCTTCGGCGGCTTCGCGCTCTTCATGGGCGCGGCCATGAGCGTGACCGCCTTCCCCGTGCTGGCGCGCATCCTCACCGAGCGCGACCTGCTGGGCACCCGGGTGGGCGCCGTGGCGCTCGCCTGCGCGGCGGTGAACGACGTGACGGCGTGGTGGATCCTGGCGGGCGTGGTGGCGCTGGTGCGCTCGGGCGCGGGCGGGCCGCCGCTCTGGGCCACGCTCGGCGGCTCGGCTGCCTTCATCCTGCTCATGCTCTTCGTGGCGCGCCGCCCGCTGGCGGGGCTGGAGCGCTGGTACGCGCGCCGGGGCGAGGTGCTCACGCAGGACATGCTGGCCGCGATCCTCCTGGTGGTGCTCGCGTCCGCCTGGACGACGGAGGCGCTGGGGATCCACGCCCTCTTCGGCGCCTTCCTGGCCGGCGCGGTGATGCCCCGCGGCGAGGGCTTCGTCCACGCGCTCTCCGAGAAGCTGGAGGACCTCACCGTGGTGCTGCTCCTCCCGCTCTTCTTCGCCTTCACGGGCCTCCGGACGCGGGTCGGCCTGCTGGAGGGGATGGAGATGTGGGCGTTCTGCGGGGTGATCGTGGTGGTCGCCATCGCCGGGAAGTGGGGCGGCTCGGCGGTGGCGGCGCGGGCGACGGGGATGGGCTGGCGCGAGGCGGGGGCGATCGGGGTGCTGATGAACACGCGCGGGCTGATGGAGCTGGTGATCCTGAACATCGGCCTGGACATCGGGGTGATCTCGCCCGCGCTCTTCGCCATGCTGGTGCTGATGGCGCTGGCGACCACCTTCATGACCTCGCCGCTGCTGGAGCTGGTCTACCCCGCCCGCCTGATCCGCGCCGACCAGGCGGAGGCTGAGAGCGAGCCCGAGCGGGTGCAGCTCATCGTGTGATATGAGATCAAACCACGAACTGCCTGGCCTCACGCAGAGGAAGCAGAGGTAGCAGAGGAAACCACGACGAGCGGTGAGTTCTCTGCTTCCTCTGTTTCCCCCGTGTGAGATGAGCAGTTGACCACCGGGGAAGCGCACGAGCGGCATCCGGGAAGGGCGATCCGTCCAAGGCATACCCCTTGCTCCCCCTCCTTCGCTCGGGTTCGACCCAGGCGTACGGAGACGAGGATGTCGATCTTCACGCGGGACGCGGTGCTGCGCTCGCTGCTGGAAGTGCTGGCGGAAGGGTACGAGGGGCCGCGCGACCCGCGGATGACGTGGTTCGTGGAGAACGCGGCGGACTCCGGGCTCTTCGGCACCCTGCGCGCGCTCTCGGCCGGGGAGGCGTCGCGCGCGCCGGGGTCGGGGAGGAGGAGCGTGGCCGCGCACGCCGAGCACCTGCGCTTCAGCATGGACGTGCTGTCGCGCTTCATCGCGGGCGAGCGGGTGCGTCCCGACTGGGCCCGGAGCTGGGCGGTGGAGACGGTCGACGAGCGCGGGTGGGAGGAGCTGCGGGCCGCGCTCCGGGGCGAGTACGAGCGCCTCCGCCGCACCGTCGACGAGGTGCGGGACTGGAAGGAGCTCACGCTCGCGGCCGTGGCGGGGGCGCTCGCGCACGCGGCCTACCACCTGGGCGCCGTGCGGCAGATCGCGCTGGCGGTGCGAGGGCAGGACGCCCGCGCGCCCGCCGTGGAGGCGGGCGCGGGATGAGCCAGCCCTTCGGACGGGTCCTGGTCGGGCGCACGCTCGCCGGGCGCTACGAGCTGGAGGAGGTGATCGGCTCCGGCGGGATGAGCGTGGTCTTCCGCGGGCTCGACCACACTCTGGGGCGCCCCGTGGCGGTCAAGGTGGTCTCCATCCCGGCCGAGTCGGAGGGGCTGCGCGACAACCTGCGCGAGCGCTTCCGGCGCGAGGCGGCCTCGGCGGCGCGCATCCCCCACCACCCGAACGTGGTCCAGATCTACGACTACGGGACCGACCCCGAGCTGGACCTGGACTTCATCGTCATGGAGCTCCTGCGCGGGCGCGACCTCAAGCAGGCGCTCGTCGACGGGCCGCCCCCGCCCGAGGAGGCGCTGCGCATCCTGCGCGAGGCCGCGCGCGGGCTCTCCGCCGGCCACCGCGTGGGGATCGTGCACCGCGACGTGAAGCCCGCCAACGTGTTCCTGGTGGGCGCCGGCGCCCTGGAGTCGGTGCGGCTGCTGGACTTCGGCATCGCCAAGCCGCTGGAGGGCGCGGACTCGGACAGCATCACCATCCTGGGCCAGCTCCCGCACTCCCCCGCGTACGCGTCGCCCGAGCAGCTGGACCCCGAGCGCGCCGTCAGTCCCGCGTCGGACGTGTACCAGCTGGGGCTGATCGGCTACGAGCTGCTCACCGGCGAGCGCCCCTTCTCCGAGCGCGAGCGCAAGCGGCTCCTGGCCGGCGAGGAGGTGCCGCTGGTGGAGACGCCGCGCTGGCGCGCCGTTCCCGCGCCGCTGCGCGAGGTGATCGGCCGCGCGCTGCGCCGCGACCCCGCCGAGCGCTACCCCAACGCCGCCGCCTTCGCCGAGGCGCTCGCCGAGGCGGAGGACCGCACGCTCCTGCACCCGCCCCTCGCCGAGGCGCCGGTCGCCGTCCCCGCGGACGCCACCGTCGCCATGCCCGCAGCCGCCGCCGCGGCCGCTTCCGCGCCCCCGGCCCCGCCGCCCGCCGCGCCGCGCGAGGCGCCGCCGATCGTGGTCGGCCCGCCGCCCGGCCCGGGTCCGGCGGCCTCCGTCCGGCGCGCGCGGCGCCGCTCTCCCGCGCTGTGGGGGATCCCGGCCGTCCTGCTCGCCGGGCTGATCGCGGTGTGGGCGGCCACGCGCGGCGGCGGCGACCGCGAGCGCACGGCCGAGGCGGCGCCGGCGCTCCCCGACACCAGCCGGCTCGCCGCGCTGGAGGAGGAGTTCGTGCGGCTGCAGGGCGCGGCGTCGGAGTCGCTGGAAGACACCGCCGCGCCCCCGCCCGCCGCGGCGCTCCCCGCCGAGAGCGCCCCGGCCCCGCCCGCGGAAGACACCGCGGCCGCGCGGGCCGCGTCGCAGCGCGCCGAGGCGGCGGCGATCCAGGCGGCGGTGCTGGACGCCAACAAGGCCTGGGTGGACGGCGACCTGGACCGCCACATGTCGTACTACGGCCGGCGGGTGGACTACTACAACGAGGAGAACGCCTCGCGCTCATTCGTGCGCCGCGACCGGCGGACGGCGCTGGAGCAGTACCCGCGGCGCAGCATCACCGTGCACCGCCAGGCCGTCACCTTCCGCGACGACGGCCGCGCGCGCGACCTGGTGGACAAGAGTTGGGAGTTCCTGGGCGACGACGAGGCGTGGACCGGCTCCATGCGCCAGGAGCTGATCCTGGAGAAGCGCGAGGGACGCTGGGTGATCGTCTCCGAGAAGCAGCTGCAGGTGTACCGCGTCAATCGCAGGCCGCGGTGAGAAGAAAGTGCGTGAGTGCGTGTGCGTGAGTGCGTTGGGACGCAGCAGTTACGCACTTCCGCACTCACGTACTAACGCACTTCGGTTCGCAGGTACTCCCGCCCGCACGGCTTGAAGCCGACGTCCACCTCCGCCGCGCCGGGGTCGGCGCGCTGGTCGGGCATCCGCGCGGCGCCGGGGGCGATGCCGAAGAGCACCGCGCGCTCGGGGCCCAGCGCCTCGATCACGCAGAACGCCCGCGGGCGGCGGATCAGGATCGGGGTGAGGTACTGCGTGGAGACTTCGTCCAGGTAGTCGAGCACCACGTAGCGGGCGCCGGCCTCCTCCGCCGCGCGGAAGAAGGCGCCGGGGTCGCGCGCCAGCGGGAAGGTGCGCCCGCGCAGGCCGGACTCGGCGTGGAAGAGCGCCGGCTTGCGCGAGACCACCACCGCGCCGTCCGGCAGCCGGTCCCGCGCGACCTCGGCCATCGCAAAGAAGTCGTGCCACTCGGCGGAGAGACACGCGTAGGCGTCGCCGTCCAGGTACGCGCGCGTGCACGCCGACCCCGCGCCCACCTTCGCCGCGAGCCCCGGTGCGCACGCCAGCGCGAAGACGGCGGCCGCGGCGGTCGCCACCGCGCGGGGCGAGGCCGCCCGCATGAGCCGCGCGAGCGCCACGACGCCTTCGCCCGCGTAGAGGAGGACCAGCGGGAGGAGGGGGAGCGCCAGGCGCTCGCCGGCCCACTGCGGGGTCCAGAGCAGGAGCATGCCGGCGTAGAGCGGGAACCAGGCCTCGGCGACGCCCGGCCGGCGCAGGTGCCGCGCCCAGCCGTAGAGCGCAAGCGCCGCCACCGCGCCGCCCAGGACGACGAAGAGGGTGCCCGCCGAGCCCCAGAGCAGGGTGGGGAAGAGGCGGCCCAGGTAGAGCCCCAGGTTCTCCACGATCCGCCCGAATACGCCGGAGAGGGTCAGTGCCCCCCCGCCGGGCGCGTACGGGTTCGCGGACCAGAACGCTTCGAGGTAGCTGCGCTGCGCCCGCGTCCACAGCCACCAGGCGGCGGCGGGCGGGACCGTCGCCAGCAGGTAGAGGCCGAGCTGCTTCCAGCGCCGCCGCCACGCCAGCCAGAGCGCCGCCGCCCCCAGCAGCGGCAGCCCTGCCGAGCGCGTGAGGTACGCGGCCGCGGTCGCGAGCGAGGCGAAGACCAGGCGGCGCGTCCTCCCCCTCCCCAGCCGCTCCCACCCCAGCAGCGCCGCCATGGTGAGCGCCCAGAACGGCACGTCGGAGAGCTCCCAGTGGCTCAGCTCCAGCACGCCCGGGCTCACCGCGACGAGGAAGGCGGCGGCGAGCGCCGCGCGGGGGCCGCCGCGCCGCCGCGCCCACGCCCAGGTGAGCGCCACCGCGGCCGCGGACGCCGCGACGACCACCAGCTTGATCCCCGCCCAGGCCCTGAGCCCCAGCGCGAGGCCCGCGGCCAGGAGCGCCGGGAACCCGGGGGGGAACTGCACGTGCGCGGGAGCGCCGGGGGCGTACAGGTCGCGGTAGCCCTCGCCGGCCAGGAGCGAGCGGGCGAGCGCGAGGTAAACGGCGTTGTCGCCCCCCGGGTGCGGCGCGGGGACGAACGCCAGGAGCGCCAGCCCCACGTGCAGCGCCGCCAGCAGCGCCGGCACCCACCAGCGGTCGATCCGCAGCCGCGCCGCGCGCGCGCCGGCCGCCCCGGCGGCGGGCGCGGGGCGCGGGGCGGCGGGGTGCCTGCGGAGGCGGGACCGTGGGTGCGTCACGGGCGGCGGCGGCGTCGGGAGTGCGGGGTGCGACGTTCGGCGCGGCGGCGGGGGCCCTCACCCGGCCGCCTCAGGGCGTCCACCCTCTCCCAACTTCGGGAGAGGGTACTCGACGGGATCAGCGCAGAGGCGGGTCCTTGCCGGCTGTCCCCTGTCCCTGCAGTTGCGTGAGGGATGCGCGCAGCCCGGCCCGGAGCGCAGCGGAGGGACACGCCCGAACCCGAAGCGCTGAGTCCTAAGTGCTTAGTGTTTTAGTCCTTAGAACTCAGGACTAAGGACTAAGCACTAAGGACTAAGCACTAAGGACTATCTTCTCACCGGCAGCGGAGCGGGCGGCCGTCCGCCGGGCTGGCAGGGGGGCGGACCTCCGTCGGGCGCGCGCCTGCCGCCGCCGGGCAGGATGCGCATCATGAAGGCGGTCTGCAGCCGGAACTCCGGCATCCAGCAGAAGCGCTCGGCCCGGGCGAGCACCGCGGGGCGCAGGTAGCGCGGCGTCAGGTCCACCAGGCCGTCCACCGCCACGTGCGTGGCCCTCGCCTCGCGCGCGGCCCGGAAGAAGGTGTCGGGGTCGGCGCTCAGCGGGTAGACGCGGCCCGGGTAGCCCGAGAAGGCGTAGAAGAGCGTCGGCTTGCGCGAGACCACCACGCTGCCTTCGGGGAGCCGGTCGCGGGTGAGCCGGGCCAGGGAGAGGAAGTCGCGCCAGGGGGCGGGGGTGCACGCGAACTCGTCGCCGCGCAGGTACGCGGCCGTGCACGCGGTGCCGCGGCGCACCTCCTTCACCAGGCCGGGGACCGAGAAGCCGTACAGGATCGCCGCCGCGCCCAGCGCCACCATCGCCCCGGCGTCGGTCTTCGGCGGCAGGTCGCGCAGCGCCTCGCCGGTGTAGAGCAGCAGCACCGGCAGCAGCGGCAGCACGAAGCGCTCGCCCGACCAGGTCTCGGGCCACACCAGCGTCATCCCCACGTACAGCGGCACCCAGAGCTCCACCACGCCCGCGCGCCGGAGCCGCCGCGCCCACCCCGTGATCCCCAGCCCGATCAGCGCCAGCGCCACCAGCTTCCCCACGAAGCGGCTGTTGACGGTGAGCAGCGGCAGGTGGCCGCTCACGTACTTCCACCCGTTGGCCGCCATCCGGGGGAAGAGCCCCGCGATGCCGATGGTCCCCTTGCTGGGGGTGTAGGGGTCCACGGCCCAGAAGGACGACAGGTATCCGGAGCCGCCGGCCAGCTCGCCGCGCAGCCACCAGGCGAGGGCGAGCCCGCCGGCCACCGCCCCGAACACTCCCAGCGCGCGCCAGCGCCGCCGCCACGCCAGCCAGGCGGCGCCGGCCAGCAGCAGCGGCAGCCCTGCCGAGCGGGTGAGGTACGCCAGCGCCGTCGCCCCGGTGGCCACCGCGATCCAGCGGGCGTCGAGCCTGGGCGCCGCTCCCGCGTCCGCGCCCGGGCCGCCGGGGACGAGCGGGCGCTCCTCGAAGTGCGCGAACGCCCAGAGCGCCAGCATGGTGAAGGCCCAGAACGGGACGTCGGAGAGCTCCCAGTGGCTCAGCTCCAGCACGCCGGGGCTGAACGCCACGAAGAGCCCCGCCGAGATCGCGACGCCCGGCGTGGTCTCGCGCCTGAGCCACAGGTAGGTGAAGAGGACGGCCAGGGCCGAGAACGCCACCACGATCAGCTTGGCGCCCACCCACCACTCGAGCCCCACCAGCGAGCCCAGCGCCAGGAGGGCGGGGAAGACGGGGGGGAACTGGGTGTGGGGGCGCACGGCCGGGTCCCACAGCTCCACGTAGCCGCGCCCCTCCAGCAGCGCACGGGCGAGGGAGGCGTACGCGGCGTTGTCGCCGCCGGTGTGGGGCGCGGGGACGAACGAGAGCAGGGCGAGGACGACGTGCAGGAGCACCAGCGCGGCGGGGATGCGCCAGCCGTGGTGCCACGAGCGCAGCTCCGCCCCGGCGGGCGCCGGCACGGTGACGACCGGCGCGGGCGCGACCGCCGGCGCGGCGCCGGCCGGGGGGCGGCGCTTCTTGTCCTTGCGTGCTGCGGGCTTGTCGCGGCGAGCCATCGCGGGCGGCGGGACGGGGTGGAGCGGTGCGGGTGGGAAGGTAGCTTTCCGGGGGCGGATGGGAAAGCAGTGCCCAGTGCCCAGTGCCCAGTGCCTGGGAACCGCGGCGTCGTGCCGCGAAGAGGCGGCCGCCCGTGGGTGCGGTTGAAGTCGAAGTGAAGCCTCGCGGGGTTTGCGAGGCTTTCTGCCTTTGTTGCCGCGGCTTCAGCCGCCCTTGCCCCCTTTGTCCCTCGCCCTCTCACCCCTTCGGCTTCTTCCCCCCGCCGTGGGGCTTGTCGGCGCCGCGGCCGCGCGCCTTCCCCCGCTCGCCCCCGCCCCCGCCGCGCTCGCGGATCGCGCGCGGGAGCGCCACCGGCACCCTGCGCGCGGGCTCCGCCGACCCGCCGCCGTCCCCGCCGTCCGATCCATCGTCCCCACTATCTCCGCCGTTACCGCCGCCGGACTCGCCGGACGAGGACCCATCGCCGCCGGACGCGGCGGAGACGACTCCCTCCCCGCCGGGCGCGCCGGACTCCGCGATCGCCAGGTGGCGGGGAACGGTGAGGCGGGTGGCGACAACGATGCCGCTGTCGGTGCGGCCCTCGACGCGCACCGAGTCGCCCGCGGCCAGCCCCTCGACGGCCACGGGGTCGCCGTCGGGGGTGAGCGCCTCGGCGGCGGGGGAGATCAGCACGCGCAGGTCGGGGAGGTCGGCGTCGTCGGGCCGCAGCAGGAAGATGCCGCTGCCCATCGAGGTCGCGAGCACCACGCCTCGCTCGTCCACCTCGTCGGGGAGCGCGCCGGCGGGGCCCATGCGCAGGCCGTTGATCCGCACCAGCCCGGGGCCGTCGACCTCCACCGCCGCCGGGAAGGCGCGCCGCGTCGCGGGGTCCACCCGCAGCCCGCGCAGCGCCAGGACGGAGCCCCCGGGGAGGTTGCCGACGGCCAGCGTGCCCAGCGTCTCGCCCTCGCGCACCAGGCGCAGGGTGACGGGCCCCGGCGTGAGCCCGGCGATCTCGAAGCCGCCGTTCGCGACCTCGGCCTCCTGCTCCGCCTCCACCGCCACCACGCTGGTGGGCGCGGACTCCGAGGCGGGGAAGTCGCCGCGGAGGGTGACCGTCCCGCCCCCGCCGCCGCACCCCGCGGCGGTGAGGATCGAAACGCAGAAGACGAAGGCTCGCACGCGCATGCGCCGGCTCCCGGGCAGGGATCGTGCCTCCCCCTGGAAGACCCAAGGACAACCACTTGTTTCACACAGAGTCAGCGGAGTCGGCGGAGAGCTCGTCGCTGGCCGCGATCCTCTCCGCTACCTCTGCTTCCTCTGCGTGAGGCTATGCGGTTCTCAGGATCCCGGTGCCCAGGTGGCGGACGAACCAGGCGGTGGCGAGCTCGGCGACCCGCTCCAGGGTGCCGGGCTCCTCGAAGAGATGGCTGGCGCCGGGGACGATCTCCATCCGCTTCTCGCAGCGCAGCTGGGCGTACGCCTGCTCGTTCAGGCGGATCACCGGCACGTCGTCGCCGCCGACCACCAGGAGGGTGGGGGCGCGCACCTCGGGAAGGGCCCTGCCCGCCAGGTCGGGGCGCCCGCCGCGCGAGACCACCGCGCCCACCTCGTTCGCCCGCGCCGCCGCGGCCACCAGCGCCGCCCCGCCCCCCGTGCTGGCGCCGAAGAGGCCCACGGGGAGCCCCTGCGTGCGCGGGTCGGCGCCCAGCCAGCGGAGGGCGCCCACCAGCCGGTTGGCCAGCAGGTCGATGTCGAAGCGCAGGTGGGCGGTGCGCGCGTCCACCGCCTCCTCGTGCGGGGTGAGCAGGTCGATGAGCAGCGTCCCCAGCCCGGCGCCGCGCAGCTCGCCGGCCACGTAGCGGTTGCGGGAGCTGTGGCGGCTGCTCCCGCTGCCGTGCGCGAAGAGCACCACCCCGCGCGCGCCGGCCGGCACGCCCAGGCTCCCCTCCAGGCTCACCCGCCCGGCCGCCACCCGCACCAGCTCTTCGCCGTGCTCCGTCCGCGCCGTGTCCATCGCCCCTCCTTCACCCCTCCCGCCCGGCCGAGGCGCCCTCGCCCGCGGCGTGCCCGGGCCGCCCGCCCCCGGCGGCGGCCAGCAGCTCGCGCACCTCGTCGTCGGTGGTCTGCGAGAAGTCCTCGTACCAGAGCCCCACGGCGTAGAACGGGTCGGGGGTGAGGTCGCAGACGATCTCGTCCACCTCGCCGCGGAACTCCTCGCACGTCTCGGCCGCCGCCACGGGGACGGCGATCACCACGCGCCGCGGCCCCTGCGCCCGGAGCGCGGCCGCCGCCGCGCGCATGCTGGCGCCGGTGGCCAGCCCGTCGTCCACCAGGATCACGTCGCACCCCTCCACGCGCGGGGGCGGCCGGTCGCCGCGGTAGGCGCGCTCGCGGCGGACGAGCTCGCGCTCCTCGGCCGCCGCCACGCGGTCGATCACCTGGGGAGGGACGCGCAGCTGGCTCACCACGCGCTCGTTGAGCACGCGCACCCCGCCGCTGGCGATGGCGCCCATGGCCAGCTCCTCGTGGCCGGGCACGCCCAGCTTGCGCACCAGGAACACGTCGAGCGGCGCCCCGAGCGCGCGGGCCACCTCGTACGCCACCGGCACCCCGCCGCGCGGCAGCGCCAGCACCAGCACGTTCGGCCGCCCCGCGTACACGCGCAGGCGCTCCGCCAAGCGCCGCCCCGCGTCGTGGCGGTCGTGGAAGCGCCGCCCCTGCCCGGGGGAAGGAAACGGGAACATCGCTCTCCTCCTCGCCGACTCCGGCGGGCGGGGCGTTGCAAGAACGGCTCCGAAGGGATGAGTGCGGATTACGGAAGGAAAGAATGTCTCTGACGCCAACGAAATCTGGTCTGTTAGCTCCCGACCGTATCATGCGTTCGTTTTCCGTTTCAATGCCCAACGAACTGGTCAGGTAGGCGGCGAACGACCTGAACGAATGGTGCGCCCGGCTGTGATAGACTCTATAATTAGTGAGCGCGACTCTAGATTCACCGCGGAAGTGAGTGGCAAAATTCAAGCAGAATGGAGGCGAAGGTGAGTTTTGACGATGCATTAAGAGAGATTCGTAACCTCCGACGGCGGGTTGAACTATTGGATGGCCAGCATGAGATCCCAGTGAGCGAATTCTTTTCGGACGAGTTCATGTTGCGGCACACCGATTTCCAATCGGCTGAGGCGATGTTCGCCGCTAGCGGCTTCAACGTGAGTTCCATCGAGAGCTTCAATGCAATCCCGGACGAAGCTTGGGACACGTTCGTCCGTGAGCGAACCCGCTTTCCATCTTGGAAGGAGATGATGGCTGCTGCAGCAGACGAATGGGTGATGCGTCGACTGGAGCTCGGGTGATATGAATACCTATCGACGGGCGCTGCGCGACTTCCAAGACTATTCGGACGATGTGTCCAGGGCGAATGCGAAAACGCTTCCGGATGCGCTTCGGCGCTTCGCCTCAACGCTGCACACCGGGACGCCCCTTGGTGATGTCGTTGCCCGCCTGCCAAGATTTGATTTCGATTCTTGGTATGAGCGCCAAAGGTCGACGCAGCGCTCAATGGTCGGCAGTGCGGATTTGTCTTACCCCCACAATTCGGAGGAACGTCTTGCGGCTCAGGTGGAACTGATTCGGAGAATAGCTGCGGGTCAAATTAGACTGGTGGATTTCTCCGCTACGTTCCTGTGGGTGGCAAATAATTCTGATGCGAACACGGCAGAGTTCGTGCGGCAGATTTTCCGGCCGTTCGTTCGCGACTTCCTGCGCTTTGTCCACGACGACCCGGAGTTCGAGGCTAGGCTGCACAGTGGGGATGAGACTCCGATCGCTCCTGTAGTGTCCGAACTTACCCTGTTCATCAGCCACAGCAGTGCCGACGAGGCGATTGCCCGCGCGCTGATCCGCCTCTTTGAGAAGGCACTAAAGATCTCTGCCCGGAAAATCCGATGCACTAGCATAGACGGCTACCGTCTCCCCGCCGGGGCGGACACGAACGATGTTCTTCGAACGGAGGTGTTTGGCGCCGAACTCCTTGTCGGTCTTGTTACTCCGACGAGCATCGGTTCAGCTTACGTACTCTTTGAGCTTGGCGCGCGCTGGGGCGCCCGAAGGCCACTGTTTCCGGTGCTGGCCGGCGGGGCGACCATCGACCATCTGCGCGGGCCCCTTGGCGTCTTGAATGCGCTAAACGCCTCCGTCCCAGACCAAGTGCGGCAGTTGATAGAGGATGCCGCTGTCGCGCTCGCGCTCCCGCTTGAGCCGATGGCGTCGTTCTCGGCTGAGATCGAGGCGGTCGTGCACGCCTCCTCCGGGGCACCAGCAGGCGTTAAATAGTGCCATTCGTGGCCCCGCACGCAACTAATCCACGACTCGATTGAGGTTGCGTTGGTTAATACTTGACCTTCCGGTAGGGCAAGTCAACGGGAGGGCGGCAGCGCCGGCTCGAGGTCGCCGACGACGGAGGCGATGGCCATGCGGACGCGCTCCATCAGCGGCTCCACGCCCAGCGACGCGGCGGCCGCCACCTCGGCGGCGGGGACGGGCTCCAGGAAGTGCAGGTGGATGGTGTTGGGGCGGATGCGCCAGCTCCCCTTGGGCATGATCTCGTAGCTCCCCGCCACGGCCAGGGGGACGATGGGGACGCGCGACTCGATGGCCAGCATGAACGCCCCCTTCTTGAACGGCTGCAGCCGCCCGTCGCGCGAGCGCGTCCCCTCGGCGTAGACCACCACCACGGCGGGGCTCCTGCGGATGCGCTCGCCCGCTTCCCTCAGGCTCTCGATCGCCCGCTCGCGGTTGGAGCGGTCGATGGTGATGTGTCCCGCCGCCCGCATCGCCGGGCCGAAGACGGGGATCTTCAGCAGCTCCTTCTTGGCGACGAAGTGGAAGCGCCCCGGCAGCGACGCCGCCAGCGCGAACACGTCGAACCAGGAGACGTGGTTCGACACGATCACCCGCGGCTCGCCCGGGGCCACGCGCTCGGGGTGGTGGAGGACGACGCGGCACCCGCTGGCCCGCATCACCGTGCGCGCCCAGAGCCGCACCACGTCCATGTACCAGTCTTCGTCCCTGAGTCCGAACGCGGCGGCGAAGAGGACGGCGGGGCCCCAGAACAGCGTCATCCCCAGCGCCGTCAGCCCGAACCACACGGTGCGGATCACGCCTCGGCCTCCTCGAAGTGCCGGTAGCCGCGCAGCCCCAGCGGGCGCCGGTTCCCCTCGGCGTCCACCCACCACACCCCGTCGCCGCCGCCCACGCGCCCCACGCAGCTCAGCCGCACGCCGAAGGTCTGCTGGAACTCGTCCACGTGCGGCTCGGCCGCGCCGATCGGCGCGGTGAAGCAGAGCTCGTAGTCCTCGCCCCCGGTCAGCGCCAGGCGCAGCGCGTCGCCGCCCTTGCCGGCGTGGCGGCGGGCGGCGGGGTGCACCGGGATCAGCTCGGGCGAGAGGAGCACGGCCACGCCGCTGGCGGCCGAGAGGTGTGCCGCGTCGCCCGCCAGCCCATCGGAGAGGTCGATCATCGCCGTGGGCAGCCCGTGCCCGGCCAGCCAGAGCGCCTCGCGCACCCGGGGCGCGGGCGCGGCGAAGCGGGCGCGCGCGCGGCCGTCGGGCCGGCGCCCCTGCAGGCGCTGCTCGACGTACGCCGCCGCCGCCCCCAGCTCGCCCGTCACCCACACCTCGTCGCCGGGGCGGGCGCCGGAGCGCAGCACCGGGTGCGGGCACTCGCCCACCACGGTGACGTCCACCACCAGCGGCCCGTGCGTGCGCGCCAGGTCGCCGCCCAGGAGCGCGGCGCCCACGCTCTCGGCCGCCCGGCGCACGCCTTCCATCACCTGCTCGGCGTGGGCCTTCTCGTCCCCCGGCGGCACGGCGAGGGAGGCCAGCACGCCGATCGGGCGCGCGGCCACGGCGGCCAGGTCGCTGAGCGCGGCGGCCGCGGCGCGCCGCCCCACGTCGCGGAAGCCCATCCAGTCGCGCCGGAAGTGCACGCCCTCGACGGAGATGTCGGTGGAGAGCGCGATCCCGTCGCCCGCCACCACGGCGCAGTCGTCGCCCGGCCCCACCCGCACGTCGTAGCGCGCGGCGCCGCCCCCGCCGCGGGCGTAGAAGCGGCGGATCAGGTCGAACTCGGCGCCGGCGCCCAGGCGGAGGCGGCGGCGCTCCGGCCCCCGGCGTCGCTCGCTCATCGGAGTGCGAAAGTGCGGGGGCGCGAAAGTGCGAAAGTACGCGGGAACCCGGGTTCACTCTCGCACTTTCGCACTTCGCACTCTCGCACTTTCGGAGGGTTAATACGTCGGCGCGTCGCTCGCGGGGAAGCTCTCCAGCGAGTCCTCCGTCACCGAGCGGTCGCCGCCGGCGGCGTCGCGGCTCACGGCGCCGGCGGGGACGCCGCTGATCGCCTCGGCCCTGTCCTTCCCGCCCAGCAGCTGGCGCAGCACGTACTGCAGGATGCCGCCGTGGCGGTAGTAGAGCACCTCCTGCGGCGTGTCGATGCGCACGAACGCGCGGAACGTCTTCTCCCCCCCGTCCTCGCCGCGCGCGCGCACGGTGACCTCGCGGCCCGCCGCGAAGCCGCTGTCGAGCAGCTCCGGCAGGCCTTCGACGTCGAAGTGCTCGCGGCCGGTGAGGCCCAGCGACTGCACGCTCTCGCCCGCCAGGAACTGCAGCGGGAGGACGCCCATCCCCACCAGGTTGGAGCGGTGGATGCGCTCGTAGCTCTCCGCGATCACCGCCTTGATCCCCTGCAGGTACGGCCCCTTGGCCGCCCAGTCGCGCGAGGAGCCCGAGCCGTACTCCTTCCCGGCCAGCACGACGAGCGGCGTGCCGTCCTGCTGGTAGCGCATCGCCGCGTCGTAGATGGTCGTCACCTCGTCGGCGGGGAAGTACGTGGTCCAGCCGCCCTCCGTCCCCGGAGCCAGCTGGTTGCGGATGCGCACGTTGGCGAAGGTGCCGCGCACCATCACCTCGTGGTTGCCGCGCCGCGCGCCGTAGCTGTTGAAGTCCTTCGGCTCCACCCCGTGCTCCACCAGGTACTTCCCGGCGGGCGAGTCCTTCTTGATGCTCCCGGCCGGGGAGATGTGGTCGGTGGTCACCGAGTCGCCCAGCAGCGCGACGGCCCGGGCGCCGCGGATCTCCGCCACCGTCTCCGGCGCCTCGCGCGACATCCCGTCGAAGTACGGCGGCCGGCGCACGTACGTCGACTCGTCCGTCCACTCGAAGCGGTCGCCCGCGGGCACCGGCATCGACTTCCAGCGCTCGTCGCCCTCGAAGACGGCCGCGTAGCTCCGGCGGTACATCTCGCTCTCGATCGAGCTCGCGATCGCCTGCTCCACCTCGGTGGACGTGGGCCAGATGTCCTTGAGGAAGACGCTCCGCCCGTTCGGGTCGGTGCCGATCGGCTCGTTGTACGGGTCCCAGTCGATCCGCCCGGCCAGCGCGTAGGCCACGACCAGCGGGGGCGACATCAGGAAGTTGGCGCGCACGTCGGAGTTGATGCGCCCCTCGAAGTTGCGGTTGCCGGAGAGCACCGAGCAGGCCACCAGGCCGCCCTTCTGGATCGCCTCGGAGATCTGCTGCGGCAGCGGCCCCGAGTTGCCGATGCAGGTGGTGCAGCCGTAGCCGACCACGCTGAAGCCGAGCGCCTCCAGGTACGGGAGCAGCCCCGACTTCTCGTAGTACGCGGTGACGACCTTCGAGCCCGGCGCCAGCGACGTCTTCACCCACGGCTTGCGGTCCAGCCCGCGCTCCACCGCCTTCTTCGCCAGCAGCCCCGCGGCGATCATCACCGACGGGTTCGAGGTGTTGGTGCACGAGGTGATCGCCGCGATCACCACCGAGCCGTGGTCCAGCACCGCCTGGGCGTCCTCGATCAGCACCTTCTGCGCGTCGGGGCTGTCGGCGCTCCCCTCGCCCCACACGCCCACCTTGTCGGCCCCGGCGCCGCTCTCGGCGTTGGCGGCGTCCTTCTGCGAGTGCGGCGCCCGCCCGGAGGGCAGCAGCGACGGGAGCGAGGCGAAGAACGACTTCTTGGCCTCGGAGAGCCGCACGCGGTCCTGCGGGCGGCGCGGCCCGGCGATGCTGGGCTCGACGGAGTTCAGGTCGAGCGACAGGGTGTCGGTGAAGAGCGGCTCGGGCGAGTCGGGGGTGTGGAAGAGCCCCTGCTCCTTCATGTACGCCTCGACCAGGGCGATGCGCTCCTGGGGGCGGCCGGTGAAGCGCAGGTAGTCCAGCGTCACCTGGTCGGGCGGGAAGATGGCGCAGGTGGCGCCGTACTCCGGGCTCATGTTGCCGATGGTGGCCCGGTCCGCGAGCGCGAGCGAGGCGACGCCGGGGCCGTAGAACTCCACGAACTTGCCGACCACGCCCTTCTTGCGCAGCAGCTCGGTGACGGTGAGCACCAGGTCGGTGGCCGTGGACCCCTCCGGCAGCTCGCCCTCCAGCCGGAAGCCGATCACCTCGGGGATGAGCATCGAGATCGGCTGCCCCAGCATGGCGGCTTCGGCCTCGATGCCGCCCACGCCCCAGGCCAGCACGCCCAGCCCGTTCACCATCGGCGTGTGGCTGTCGGTGCCCACGCAGGTGTCGGGGTAGGCGAGCGGGATGCCGTCGGCCGCGCCGTTCTCGTCGGTGGAGAAGACGACGCGCGAGAGGTACTCGAGGTTCACCTGGTGGACGATGCCGGTGTTGGGCGGCACCACCTTGAAATTGCGGAACGCCTGCTGCCCCCAGCGCAGGAAGGCGTAGCGCTCGGCGTTGCGCTGGTAGTCGAGCTCCACGTTCTGCTCGAACGCCATGCGGGTGCCGAAGGCGTCCACCTGGATGGAGTGGTCGATCACCAGCTCCACCGGCTGCAGCGGGTTGATGCGCGCCGGGTCGCCGCCCAGCTCGGCCATGGCGTCGCGCATGGCGGCCAGGTCGACGACGCAGGGGACGCCGGTGAAGTCCTGCAGGATCACGCGCGCCGGGGTGTAGGCGATCTCGCGGTCGGGCGGGTTCTTCGGATCCCAGCGGGCCAGCGCCTCGATGTCGTCGCGGGTGACGGTGACGCCGTCCTCGGTGCGCAGCAGGTTCTCCAGCAGGATGCGCAGGCTGTACGGCAGCCGGCTCACGTCGCCGGCGGCGTCCAGGCGCCAGATGGCATACTCGCGCCCGCCCACGCGGAGGGTGGAACGGACCCCGAAGCTGTCGCTCATCACGTTCTCCTGTCTTCTTCCCCGGTCGGTCTGCCAGAGCCACGCCGCCGGTCCGTCTCGCCGGGGTCGCATGCCGGCGGCGGCTGGGGCGAACATACCGAATCGCGCCCCTGCCCGAAAGGCGGCGCGGCGCGCGGCTTTCCGCGTTCTGGCGATGGGAGACGGAAGGCGGCTGCAAGACCGGTTCCGGCCCGCGTCCTTGTGCCCCCGCCGGGCGGGAGGCTACCGTTCGGGCAGGCTCGGGCGAATGAATTCGCTGCAACAACCACACGAAGTCCGCCTTCGCGGACTAGCGGGCTGCGCCCGCGCGCTTCGCGCCTGCCGGACCGTGCTTTCGCGCCGAAGGAAGGTCTCCGCGCCGAGTCAGCCTGCGAAGGCAGGGCTGCTTGCCGTCGCACTTCGCACTTCACACCTCGCACTTCGCACTCGAATGTCCACCGCCGCCGGCTACTTCGGCCCCATGCGCGAGGAGTACGACTCGCTGGTCCGGCGCGCGGTGCCGCGCTACGACGAGATGACGGCGCGGCTGGTCGACTACCTCCCGGCGGAGGCGGCGCGGGTGCTGGAGCTGGGGTGCGGCACGGGGAACCTGTCGCTCGCGCTGGCGGAGCGCTTCCCCGGCGCGGCGATCACCTTCGTCGACGCGGCGCCGGAGATGGTGGAGCTCACCCGCACGCGCCTCTCCGAGACGCACCCCGCCGCGGCGCAGCGAGCGAGCTTCGTGGTGAAGCGCTTCGAGGAGCTCGATCCGGCGCCGGAATCGTTCGAGCTGGTGGCGTCGTGCATCAGCCTGCACCACGTGGCCGACAAGGGCGCGCTGTACCGGGTGCTGCGGCGGGCCCTGGTCCCGGGCGGCACCTTCCGCTTCGCCGACCAGCTCTGGGGAGGGACGGAGGCGAACGCGGCGCTCAACTGGGCGCGCTGGCTGGAGTTCTGCCGCCTCCCCGGCAACTGCAGCGAAGAGGAGATCCAGAGCCTGCTCGACCACGCTCGCGAGCACGACCACTACACCCCGCTCGGCGAGCACTTCCGGCTGCTGGAGGAGGCTGGCTTCGTCCGGGTGGACTGCGTCTGGCGCAACTGGATGTGGGGGATCGTTACCGCCGAGGCGCCGTAGCCCTCGCGCCGGGCGCACCGGGGGCAGGGTGCGGTGTACAGGCCGGCGCGGCTTCGGGACGGGGATCGTGCATCGCCCGGGAGGCCGCGTTATTCTTTCGTCGCAGCGCACGGGCGGCTCCCGAAAGTGGAAGCCGCCCGTGAGATTCCGCCGATCTACCGACCCTGGAAGGTCTGATGCCGCGTGAAGTGGTCGTGGTGGGGGACAAGGTCCTCATCAAGCCCGAGGAAGAGAACTCCAAGACGCCGTCGGGGCTGTACCTGCCGGCGGGGGTGAAGGAGAACGAGCCCGCGATGGGCGGCTACGTGGTGAACGTGGGCCCCGGCTACCCCACCGCCGAGCCCGTGGCCGACGGCGAGCCGTGGTCCGGCGGCACCCGCACGGGGATGCGCTACGTCCCCCTGCAGGCCGAGAAGGGCGACTACGCCATTTTCCTGCGCAGCAACGCCGTGGAGGTGGAGATCGACGGCAACAAGTACCTGATCGTCCCCCACTCGGCCATCCTGCTCCTCATCCGCGACAACCTGCCGCTGCCTTGAACTGAACGCAGACTTTTCGCGCGAGCGCATAGAGTGTAGAATGTGAGAAACTCGCCTGGTGAGCGAACCATCTCGGTTTGGGCTCAAGAGAGTAACTAGCTCGTTTGCGAACGTAGAAAAAACTATCGCCCCGGAGGAGTTCAATGTCTACTAACTACGAATCTGAATTTAAGTTTGTTAGCCTCGGGAATATTCAGCTCAAATTCTCACCGGTTGAAAGTGGACGGGTTGTATCAGAAAAGGTGAAAATGCTTTGTGAGTTACTGGACATCACTGTCGAGGATAGCGCTCAAAGAAAAATTCAAGATGAATACTTCGATGATCCTGGCTTTACACTGCTTCGCAACCACTGCAGTCTTCGGCGACGGCTCCGCAACGGGAGTATCACGGCTACTTTGAAGGTCGAAGATCAATCGACAGTTGATGATGCGTTGCACCGTATCGAAACTGACTTTGAAGACGGTGAGTTCCAGAAACTGCTGCGGCAGCCCGACGCTCTGCTGTCGCTACTTCGAATGCATCTCGGTCAAGCAATAGAGCTTGGCCCGATCCGCCACATTCTTACAGTCCACAACCGCCGCACCACAATGGTGTTAAAGACCGAAAATTCATCGTATGAACTTGCTTATGATAAATATTTTTATTATAGTCCTTTAGAGGGTCGCTTCAGCGAATATTTCGGTGAGATGGAAATTGAGGTGCTCGGGGATGTTATGCCACTCGATTCACAGTTGCAAATGCTACGGAGAGCGACACCGGTTCTACTGAACTCTACTACGACGAAATTGAGCAAAGTCGAACGAGGTTTGAGGTGGCTTCGGGAGCAAGATGCTCCTAAGACAGTTTACGTAGTTGCCTTCGATATTGTAGGCTACAGTTTACGAACGGCCGATGTCCAAAAGCAAATGATTATGCAATTTAACAAGTTGACTAAAGAAGCCATTCGGCAGGTGCGTGGGCACAATCACGGGGAAATCATTTATCTTCCCACCGGCGACGGAATGATACTGATTTTTGAAGATCATCCGGAGACACTCCTCCCAATAGTTTTCATGCTCCAAGATACTGTAAAACGCTATCGCTCGACGGTGCCGGAGCAGAAGCAATTCTCATTTCGTACGGGTATTCACGCTGGTCCTGTGTTTAAGTACTCCGACGTGAATGAAAATCCAAACGTTGCAGGTAATGGGATCAATCTTGCTGTACGTGCTATGTCTCTCGGAGACGATTGGCACATTATCGCCACAGACGCCGCCTTTGAGGCGGTTGGAAACATCGCTGAACATCTAAAGTCCTTATTTCAGTTACTCGGACCTAGAGCGGTCAAGCACGGAGTAGAACTACGCGTTTACAATGTTTTCGACCGAGAGCGCGAATGTGGGAATCCAAGCCCACCACGCTAAAGGGCATGACTCTCACCCTCCCGAGTAGCTTTGACGAGAGCCGGTCCAGTCCAGGCGGACACGACATAAGCCTCTTTGATTTCCCCCTTTGGTCGGGCGTAGAGGCAGTCGGCAATGTCTGCATCGAGGAGAGGTTTGTACCAACGCCCTGAGTTAAATTCAGATACTCGCAACCAAGCCTTGATATGTTGGGCTGCCGCCGAATCGGTCACCCTCACCAAATCACCGGCAGCATCAAGGGTGAATCGGCCAGCCAGCGTGATCTGCTGGCCTTCTGTGCCTTCATGACTCCATCGTCGATATAGGGTTTCTGCATGTTCTAATCCGAGAGACCGCGCAGTTTTGTTTCTCCAGACCCATATCCTACCCTTAGCAGGACCAATTGCACCGACATTATTTACTCGTAGTTGGCTTTCACCTTGGCGCTGTGAGTGAGGTCTGTGGGTAAGCACCAACATAATCGCCGCGGGTGCATCAACAGCGACATCTTGCAACCGGGAGACAACTACCGGAATGCTGACGTGCAACTTCCGCGCGATATCTTCAGTGAGACGAAGAAAGTCCCAGGCGCTACATGGATTCGTTTGCTTGAAGAAAGAAACAAGGAACTCGGGCGGGACAAGCAAAGCGCGAGCGAACTGATCGCAGATAGCCTCTTCCGCTTTCAACTCCTGCTCAGAAAGGATACCAACCTGATGTCGTAGTCCACCGACCCCGCGCTTGTAGAAAAAAGTATGTCCGATTTCATGCGCGATAGAGAATCGCCTTCGAGCGGGAGCTACCCCGGTACGCAGGTGCAGTAGAAAGTAGCCCCCGTCCGGGACAAGAAGGCCTTCTGGGCAAGAGCCCATCAGAGGCTGGTTGGAGAAACGTATTCCACATGCTCGAGCAATATCCTCCACGTCAACAGGGAGTTCGGGATACTGCGGCAGAAGGGCAGACCTGAGGGCACGCGCTGCGGTTTCGATAGCCGTACTCAGGCTAGTTTTGCCGTGAAGATCCACAAAAAACTGGGCAGTTTTCGACTTACCGACGTCCATCCGCCTCCTCCACTGCGCGAGCGCCAACTTGGTGACGGATTAGCAGCAGTATCCGATTCAAGTATGCGTCGTAGCTTGGATCGTCGAGCCGAGCTGCAACCGCAACGTCGGCCTCTCCGGCGAGTAATGCTGACCGGAGCGCCAAAGCTGCTTTTTTCTCCTTCCGGGGAAATCCTTTCGTTCCAGCTAAACTGGTGATCACCTGTGCCCCAAATAGCGCGGTAAGCCGCTGATGAACCGCAGAGCCATCGCTTGCGGTACTCGCGAGGAGGGACAGGAAACGCGCATCTCCAGCAGCCCCGTCTAGAAGTGCGCTCGTTATTGATTGCGGTACATCCTTGAACGGTAATCTTTCAATAAAACGCCGCACACAAGTTAATGCGGCGGCAGCGCTGGCTTCCGGCTCCTGCGCAAATTGGTGGTGACGAACCTTCGGATAGGCCGCGACAAGAGGGATATCGAAGCGAGCGCAAACGCAATCTACAACCGCCTTACATAAACCGGGATCATCAAAGATTTTTGGATCGACAAAAATATATGCTTTCCAAAGCTCCCGATAATAACGTTCTAAGACTTCTAGGTCAAGTTGATATGCAAAGAATTCGCGTTGAACGCGCAGTGGAAGAATTCGATCCGGAACAATTTCAAGCCTAACGTCGACCTCCTTCGCTTGCATCTGCGCATTGGGACAATATATCAGAACATTTCCGCTATCGACACCGGCAGCCGCGGCTAGGTCGTCTTCAAGCCGTTGGCGGTGCTCACCAGAAAAGGCTTCCGCAGGTCCCCTCATCTGTTCCAAGAAATAGGAAATTGTGTGCTTACTGGCATTTACAAGGTCAACATCGATCACCAGGAGCGTCCGGTAAATATCAGCGCGGGCAAATCGGAGTGCTGAATAGAGTTTCTTCTGCAAGGGTTTTCGTTCGATAGAAGCGTTCCCTAAATAGGTGAGCAGTTCGGCATCTCCAAGATGCACTAGATGTGGTACCCCGGTCGGTTCGTCCTTGCTTGACCACGGTGCAGGATAAACTGCCGTGTCATCACGGGGCCGAAGGTCTTCCGGGAGCAACTCGAGTAGTTTAACGAGCATCGCACTCGCGGCCGCCTTCTTATGATGATAATATACACGCTCTACCATTTCATAACGTTCCCGCATGATATCAAGAACTGCGGTTGCGACGTCTCGCCGTTGCCCGCCGCGCCGCTGCGACTGGACGACTATAGAGATCCGAAACCCTTCGTCAGGAAAGAACGTTCCTCTCCTAATCACCAAATACCGTTGGAGTCTACGATGTAGGCGTGCTTCCATACCAAGGTTTATGCGATCGCGCGGTAAGTAATCCCAAAGGTCTGCGCAGATCGTATTCCCGACAAGATCACTCATAAATGGTTGAAATACTCCATCTTGAGAGGCGTGTTCGTGGAATACCTCCAATTCTCGGAGGCGGTCACGTTCTTGTTCTTGCTTTGCATCCTGAATTGCGGTTGAGAGGACCTGAGGGAAAGATGTCGGCGGGTCTACCTTCTCTTTCCAAGAGAGGATCAAGTAAAGTAACTGCCTCAGGTCTGAGTTCCGTAACCTTGGCAACCAACGATCATGGTCATCGGAGAAAACTCTCGCGAGCTGGCTTTCAGGATTGAATAGGAACTCGGCTAGTCGGCTACTCCCAAGACGGTCATGTCGGGTGAACAACCCAGTATACTCATCCTCAAAGGTATGTCCAAAAGGGATATGGCTGATATCGTGAAGCAGCGCTGCCACACTTACTATTTCAGTAAGTCCTCGCCACCTCGACTGCGGGGAAACTCCCCAGGTATCTGGGATATCTGCGTTACTGGGGATTAGTTGGAAGTCCTCCGAAACCAGCGATCCAGGATGTTCGAGATCGAATCGTTCGTGGTTCTGCGCAATCTTTCGCAACAGAGTGCGTGCGATAAAATAGGTGCCGATTGAATGGGAGAAGCGAGTGTGGCATGCTCCTCGATAGACCAGTTCAGCGAACCCAAGTTGCCGAAGTGATGCCAGTCGTTGGAATTCTGGAGTATCGATAATCGCTACCGCCAAGGGGCTGATCACCTTGGTCCCATATATTTGGTCCGCGTATAGCTTTGATTTCGGCTTAAGCATGGCTGGCATCCTGATTAGATGATCCGAAGCATGTGGCCAAACAAGGTTCTAGTGCGCCAATTCACATGTATGCTTCGACTCTAGAAATTACGCAAGTATGTCGCGATCAGTTCCCACTCACTAGCGCAGCAGACCAAAGACGGGTGAGATATAACGTGGGCCCCGGCTACCCCACCGCCGAGCCCGTGGCCGACGGCGAGCCGTGGTCCGGCGGCACCCGCACGGGGATGCGCTACGTCCCCCTGCAGGCCGAGAAGGGCGACTACGCCATCTTCCTGCGCAGCAACGCCGTGGAGGTGGAGATCGACGGCAACAAGTACCTGATCGTCCCCCACTCGGCCATCCTGCTCCTCATCCGCGACAACCTCCCGCTCCCCTGAGCGGCTCGCCGCCGCCCGGGGAAGGCCCGCCCGCGTAACAACCGGCGGGCTTCAAACGTTTACGGCGGACCTGGCTGGATTTCCCGCGACAAAAGGACATCGGACCCATGTACAGGCGATTCGCCGCTCCTCTGGCCGCCCTGCTGCTCCTCCTGCCAGGCTGCGACAGCCCGAGCCTGGGCGAGACGGTCGACGCCACCGGCACCTGGACCGGCACCGCGCAGACCGGCCCCGCGAGCTCCGTCGGGCTCACGATGAACCTGACGGAGGGGAGCGGAAGGGCCGTCACCGGCACCGCGCAGATGGTGCTCGGCGGGAACACGCTCCAGTTCACGGTCACGGGCCTGCGCCAGTCCGCGGACCTGTCGCTGACCTTTGCCTCGGGGCAGTTCGAGCCGGTCGTCTTCAGCGGTGAGTTCCATAGCCGGACGGAGCTCCAGGGAGTGCTCAACCAGTCCGGCTTCCAGAACGCCGCCACCACCCTCACGCGGCAGTAGGCAGCCGGGACCAGCCGCTTCGGGAGAACGAAGAGCCGCCGCGGCAACCTCGTGCCGCGGCGGCTTTTCGTGTGTGCCCAGCATGGACAGTGGTCAGGAGGTGAAAGTCCTCCCGGAACTTGGTCGTAGGGACCGAAGCGAGCCGCAAGGCGCCGACCGCGAGGGGAGCGCTGAAAGAAGCGGGGTAGCGAACCCGTCGAGCCGA
>DASVWD010000222.1 GCA_036389795.1 Longimicrobium sp. | reverse complement strand
CTGGCTCGTGCGCTGTGACGGGCTTCGGTGCTCGCCGCGGGTAGCCCCCCTCCCCGGCCCTCCCCCCGCTGCGCGGTGGGAGGGAGAACTACAACCCCGTTTCATCCTCCGTGGTCGCGCGCAGCGCGGTGGAAGACTCAGAATGACATCTCCTTTGGCACGATCGATCGCGAAATCTGGGTATCGGCAGAGGTGTTCTCTGCTGACTCTGCTGACTCTGCGTGAGGCCTGAAGTCGTCTGTACGAGCCTCCGCCGCCAGCCCGGTCCCCCCGGCCGGGTGGAGCCGGCGCCTCCGTCCGGGGAGCCGCGTCCTTGCGGCGCCGCGCGCGCGGACCGACCTTGCGGGCACATTGCATCCCGGTCCGCCGAACCCGTCCCCGGAAGCATCTCCTTGACTTCCCCCTCCCCCGCCGCGGCCCCCGCGGACGTCCCGCCGAGCGAGCCGGCGCAGGCGCCCGCCGCCGCCGCGTCGCGCGGCGGGTGGTCGCGCGCGGCGCTGGTGGTCTACGCGGCGGCCGTGTTCTCGAGCGCCTTCCTGCTGTTCCTGGTGCAGCCGATGTTCAGCAAGATGGTGCTGCCGCTGCTGGGGGGGACGCCCGCGGTGTGGAACACCTGCATGCTCTTCTTCCAGGCGGCGCTCCTGGGCGGCTACCTGTACGCGCACCTGGGCGCGCGGCGGCTGGGCGTGCGCGCGCAGGCGCTCCTGCACCTGGCGCTGCTGGCGCTCGCCGCGGTGGTGCTGCCGGTGAGCGTGGCGGGCGCGGCGCCGCGGGGCGGGGAGGCGCCGATCCCCTGGCTCCTCCTGCTGATGGCGACCACGGTGGGGCTGCCGTTCTTCGTGCTCTCCGGCACGGGGCCGATGCTGCAGCGCTGGTTCGCGCACACCGGCCGCCCCGACGCCGCGAACCCGTACTGGCTGTACGCCGCCAGCAACCTGGGGAGCATGCTCGCGCTCCTCGGCTACCCCTTCCTGATGGAGCCGCGGCTCCGCCTGGCCGAGCAGAGCGCCGCGTGGGCGCTGGGCTACGCCGCGCTCGGCCTGCTGGTGGCCGGGTGCGCGCTCGTGCTCTGGAAGCACCCCGCCGCCGGCCCCGCCTCGGCCGAGGCGGCGCTCGGCGCGGCGGGCGAGGGAGCCGCGGAGCGGGTGTCCGCGCGGGAGCGGCTGGTCTGGATCGGCCTCGCCTTCCTCCCGTCGAGCCTGCTGCTGTCCGTCACCACCTTCGTCACCACCGACCTGGCGCCGGTGCCGCTCTTGTGGGTGGTGCCGCTCGCCATCTACCTGCTCACCTTCACCCTCGCCTTCTCCACCCGCCCGCCGCTCCGGCACGCGTGGATGGTGGGGGTGCAGCCGTCGGTGATCGCCGTGGTGGCGCTGCTGCTGATGTACGGCTTCACCCGCGAGCCGCGGCTGGTGATCCCGCTGCACCTGCTGGCGCTCTTCGTCACCGGGATGGTGTGCCACGGCGAGCTGGCGCGGCGGCGGCCCGACGTGCGGCACCTCACCGAGTTCTACCTGTGGATCGCCGTGGGCGGGGTGCTGGGCGGGATCTTCAACGTGCTGGTGGCGCCGGTCGTCTTCAGCCGCACCTGGGAGTACCCGCTGCTGCTGGCGCTGGCGTGCCTGGCGCGCCCCTGGCCCGAGCGCGCCGTGCTGCGCCGCACCTGGCGGGGCTACGCGCTGCGGACGGCCGGGTTCGTGGTGGCCATGCTGCTGGTGGCGCGCCCCGACGTGCCCGGCATCCCGCCGATCCTGCAGCTCGCCGCCACGGCCGCGCTGGTGGTGCTCGTCTCGCTGGCGCTCGGCCGCGCCCCGCTCTGGCTGTTCGCCTGCATCGGCGCGGCGCTCCTGGTGAGCACGCTCATCGCGCTCCGGCAGGACCGGGTGCTCTTGGCCGCGCGCTCGTTCTACGGGCGCTACATGGTGCTCGACATCCCCCGGGACGGGGGCTTCCACGCGCTCTACCACGGCTCCACCCTGCACGGTGCGCAGACCTTCGCGCCGGGGCGGCGCACCGAGCCGGTGACGTACTACCTGCGCGAGGGGCCGTTCGGGCAGGTGTTCGCCGCGAGGGCGGCGGACGCGGGGCGGCGGCGGGTGGCCGTCGTCGGCCTGGGAACGGGGACGGCGGCCGCGTACGGCAACGCGGGCGAGGCGTGGACCTTCTACGAGATCGACCCCGGGATCGAGCGGATCGCCCGCGACCCGCGCTATTTCACGTTCCTGCGCGACTCGCGGGCCAGCATCCGCGTGGTCCTCGGAGACGCGCGGCTGTCGCTGGCGCGCGCCCCGCGGGCCGCGTACGACCTGATCGTCCTGGACGCGTTCAGCTCCGACGCCATCCCCATGCACCTGATGACGCGCGAGGCGCTGGGGATGTACCTGGAGAAGCTGGCGCCGGGGGGCCTCGTCGTCTTCCACCTGAGCAACCGCTACCTCTCCCTGGAGCCGGTGGTGGCGGCGCTGGCGAAGGAGCGGGGGATGTCGATCCGCGTGGCCGAGCACCGCCCGCCGCGGCGGCCCTTCCACTCGGCGTCGACCTGGGCGGTGCTGGCCAGGAGCGAGGCGGACCTGGGCCCCCTGGCCGCCGACGCGCGCTGGCGCGGCGGGCGCATCCTGCGGGGCGTGGAGCCCTGGACCGACGACTTCTCCAGCCTGCTGAGCGTCTTCGGGCGCCGCCGCTGAGCGGGCTCCGCTCGGGACCGGGACTTCCCGAACGCCGCACGCGGAGTCGGCGGAGGAAGCGGAGGATCCCGGCGTTTTTCCGCTGCCTCCGCTTCCCCCGTGCGATACCATGTTGCCGAGCATTGTTCTGGTTCCAGACAGATCGGAATCACACAGAGAAACAGAGGAACAGAGAAACCGAAGTCCTCTGTTTCTCTGTTTCTCTGTGTGAGACCTTTTCAGGACCTATTCCCGAACGATGCTCTGCAAGATGGTATGAGCCCTGCCCCTCGCGATTGACAGCCGCGAGCCGGCGGCGTTAGCCTGTGAGGCGAGGGCGCTCTCCCCCGCGCTCCCACCGCCGTCCCCTTTCCGCCGCCGCCCGCCCCCGCCCGGTCTGCGATGTCCCTCGCGAAACTCTACGGCCAGCTCCGGCTCGCGGCTTCCCTCGGCGACGTCACCCTCGGCACCGACGTGGTGCCTGCGGGGGTGGCGCAGAAGTTCTTCCAGAGCCAGAGCATCGTCATCACCCAGCCTACGGTGAGCACCGACGTGGAGCCCGCCCCGAAGCAGAAGAGGAAGCTGCTCCGGAAGCCGGCGCAGATCGTCAGCGCGTACGTGCCACGGGAGACGAGGGTCTTCCGCAAGGGCATCACGGTGTTCCTGGTGGCCAACGGGACACCGCTCGCCGCCGGCAGGCTCACGCGCACCGGGAGGGTCAGGTTCACGTACGTCTCCACCGATCTCGGGGACCCCACGAACGTCCGCCGCCTGTCGGTCGTCGTCGGGGCGCTCGCCACCGGCAACCGGCGCGGGAAGCAGAAGCGGCGCGAGGCCTTCTACCGCGACAGGCCGCGCGAGGTGACCGTCTCCGGCGTCCAGGCGGGGACCAACTACAGGGCCACGGCGAAGTTCTGGCTCGACAGCATGGGCCGGGAGCTCTCCGCCGTGCGCATCGAGGTCCCGGACCAGGACGTGAAGCAGGGTCTCCTGGCCGAGCTGGACCACGCCGAGCTGGAGGAGCTCACCTTCTCGTCCGCCGCCCTGCTCTTCACCGCGCAGGCCTGCCCCTCTCCGTGGCGGTTCCCCCTGGAACTGCAGCCGGGAGGCAACTTCGAGGCGCGCTTCCGCTTCGGGGCGAACCTCCAGGCGTGCGTGCGGACGTGGTTCGGGTTCGACCCCTGGCTCACGGGGAGCATCGACATCGTGGACGGCGAGCCGGTGCTGAACCTGGCCTCCACCCCTTTCAAGCTCGCCTTCGGGAGCGTGACCCTGGAAGAGGCCTCGCTCTCGGTGGAGGGGCGAAGGGTGCGGGAGCCCGCGCGGGAGTGGGTGGAGGGCGACGACGAGGGGGAGGGCGCTTCCGAGGACGAGGACGGCAGCAACGTGGAGGTGGAGGAGGAGTGGGAGGGGGTGCGCCACGCGGCAATGCTGCGCGGCGTCTGGAAGGCGGGCGAGGGCCGGCTGAACCTCTGGTCGCAGCTCCCCCCGGACGACGGCGTGATCTGCTGGCGCACGCAGGAGGAGTGGCTGGACCCCGAGAAGGCGCCGCCGCTGAAGACCCTCGCAGAGCTCTCGCCTTACATCGGCGGGTGGGAGGGATGGCACGCGGACGTGGGCAGGCTCCCCCCCTTCCTGAAGCACACCTCGCGCGGCAGGCTCCTGCGGGTGGCGCTGGGGGTCGACCTCCCTTCGCGCGCCCCCACGGACGTGACCTTCGTGCTGGAGGGCGGGCAGGTGGGCTACGACCCCTTCCCCGTGCGCCTGGAGCCGGTGGTGCTGACCTGGCAGATCAACCACCCGTGGGACGGCTCGCGCCGGAGCGTCACGCTCGACATCGGCGGAACCCTGTGGGCGGACGCGGTCGCCTTCGAGGCCGGCCTCACCGTCCCCGACCTCACCGTGCGCGGCTGGGCGCGGCAGGGGACCACGTTCTTCGACATCATGAAGACGAAGCTCTTCGGCGTGCTGTGGGACGCGCTCGCCGTGCCCTCGGAAGACCTGGACCGCAAGGACTTCGTGGACTTCGGCCTCACGCTGGACCCGTACGCGCGGCGGGTGCAGCTCTACGCCGTGTCCGAAGAGGGCGAGGACGCGGCCTGGACGCTCCAGGCGGTATAGCACCCGGCACCCCGGCACCGCCCGCATGGCCATCAAGCTGATCTCCTGGAACATCTATAACTTCGGCACCCGCGTGGCCGGCGACACCACGCGGGCCAGCCGCGTGCTCGACGCGGTGAGCCCCGCCGCCAAGCCGCCGGCGTACGACGTGTTCGTGGTGCTGGAGCCCAAGACACTCAAGGGGCTGCAGCCCGGCGAGCTGGGGATCGGCGACGGGCCGCTGGGGCTCACCAAGCTGCTCGCCGGGCTGCAGGCGCGGCACGCCGGCTGGCGGGCGGTGCCGCCGGTGTCGCTGGCCTTCGGGCAGAAGTCCGAGGCCGTGGGCGTGTTCTACGACTCCGACAAGCTGGAGCTCGAAGGCCCGCGCAAGGACCCGTCGATCCCCGGCCCCTGGAACGCGGCGGCCACCGGTGGCGTGCTCTACTGGGCCGACATCGGGAAGCAGGAGATCCAGAGCATCGCGGTCGCGGGCGGCGGGGCGCGCCAGGTGGTGACCAACGCCCAGCCGGCGGAGATCGCGCTCGACGCCGCCCGCGGCCGGATCTACTGGGTGGACGCGGCCGCCAAGGCCGTCCGCGCGGCCGACGCCGCGGGGACCAACCAGAACGTCGCCGTGGTGGCGAACACCGCCGGCCGCCGCGGGATCGCGCTGGACGCGAAGAACGGCAAGCTCTACGTCTCGACCGCGGCGGGCGACGTGGAGCGCGTGGACCCGGCCGCGAAGACGTCCGAGACGCTCCTGAGCAAGCAGGTGGTCCCCGCCGGGCTCACGGTGGACGGCGTGTACGACATGACGTTCCTGGCCAACCCGGCCAAGCGCGCCATCCAGTCGACGTACCCGCTGAAGACCGGCCACAAGCTCAAGGACCTGGTCAAGGGCGTCGACCCGGAGCGCTTCGCCGTCGACCTGGAGTCGAGCTGGATGTACTGGACCGACTCCACCGCCCAGAAGATCGAGCGCGCGGGTCTGGACGGGAGCGCGCGGACGGACGTGGCCACGGGCGTGAAGCCCGGCCCCTTCGCGCTGGCGCCCGCCGTGGGCCGGATCTTCTGGGTGGAGCAGGGTGCGCCGAACAAGATCCGCGCGCGCAGCCTGGATGGGACGGGGAACATCGACGACGTGGTGACCGCCGGGAACCCGGTGGAGGTGGCGGTCGATCCGGCGCGCCGCAAGCTGTACTGGATCGATGACGGCGCGGGCGCCGCCGCGGCAGGGGTCTGGGGCGCGAACCTGGACGGCGGCAACCCCACGCTGGGCGTGGCCGGCGCCGGCTTCCGGCACCTGGTGATCGACGTGGGGAGCGTGCTGCGCGGGCAGGTGGAGCACGAGGACAACGCCGGGAACAAGCTCAAGTTCCACAAGAAGATCCACCGCCGGCCGTACCTGGTGCAGTTCAAGGAGAAGGCGTCGGGGAAGAGCTTCCTGGTGGTGGGGGCGCACACGCCGGCGCCCAAGTACTCCAAGCAGGGAAAGAACAACTTCGCCGCCCAGACGGGGACGGCGCAGATCGGGCTGATCAGCGAGCTGGCGGCGGCGCGCACCCTGCCGGTGGTGGTGGTGGGCGACTTCAACTGCTGCACCATGCCGAAAACCGACCCCTGCGGCGACGGGAAGAAGAAGACCAACCCGGGCGGCCACGACGACGACGTCAAGGCCTACAACCCGCTGGTGGGCGAGCTGGGCGCCGCCTTCCCCACGGCCGACGCCATCCGCGTGCTGCGCGCCGTGATCGCGGCCACCAGCGAGACCGAAGAGGCCACCCTGCAGGCCGGTCTATGGAACGCGGCGGGGACCGACCCCGCCGCGGAGCAGGCCGCGACGAGCGCCGCGCTCGCCGCGAACCAGGCCGGCGCCGCGGCCGTGGAAGCGGCGGCGGCGGCCGAGAAGGTGGTGGCGAACGCGCCGCTGCGCTCCGCCGCCGACAACGACGGGAAGGTGGCCGCGGGGCTGGCCGCCCCCCTGGGCGGCCAGGCGAAGGCCGCCTACCAGCTCCCGGCGGCCAACGCGGCGGGCGCGGCGAGGAAGGCGCGCAACTCGGCGCTGAAGCTGGCGGAGGAGATCATGAAGAAGTCGACGCCGTACCTGCAGGCGTTCGCCGAGGCGGTGGTGGAGACCGCCACCGCCGTCGACCAGGCGGGGAAGCCGGCCGCGACCGCGGCGGCGAAGAAGGTGGGCGACGCGGCGCTCAGGGCGGAGAAGGCGGCGGGGCCGGTGCTCACGGCGGCGAACGCGGCCAAGAGCACGAAGGTCGCCGGCAACAGCGCGAAGGGAGCCGTCGACCTCACGGCCGCCGGGCTGGCGAAGGCGGCGCGCGACTCGATCCGCGACCTGGCCGAGGGGATCTACGTGGGGCAGATCGTGCAGACGCGCACCAGCATGAAGGCGCCGGGGAAGAACGCCACGCTCGCCAACCACACCTCGCACGCCTACGACCACATCTTCACGGTGGGGTTCACGAAGGTGGAGAACGCGAAGCTGCGCGACCTGGTGGTGGAGCTGACCGAGGACTGGAAGACGCGGAAGGCGAAGCCGGCCTTTCCGGCGACCAAGTTCACCAAGTACCACAAGAAGATCTGGAAGGGCGAAGGGGTGAGCGACCACCTCCCCGTGGTGGTGGAGCTCACCCTCTGATATCAGTTGCCGAGCATGGTTCTGGTTCCGAACGGATTGGAATCACGCAGAGGACACAGAGAACACGGAGGAACTGAAGACTCGATTAAAGTTTCTCTGTGTTCTCTGTGTCCTCTGTGTGAGGCTTTATCGGAAAGCTGTACCCGAACGATGCTCTGCAAAGTGGTATGATCCCTTCCGGAACCGACCGTGCATTCCATGCCACACGCGAAGCCATCCTGAGGGAGCGTCCGCGCGTAATCCGCTCCCGCGCCGATGGTCGGACGCGACCGAAGGATCTACTCCGCGTGTCCGGTGGCCGGATGCGGTGCGCGGAAGCCGGCCTCGCTCCGGGGTGAGTAGATCCCTCGGCCGCCGCCAGACCTCGTTGCCGGGGCAGGCTCGGCGCGGCGGCTCCCCCGGGACGACCGCCCCTCCGCACGATCGATCTCGAATCCGGTACGAGGCCCCGCCTCAGCCGGGGATCCACGGGGCGGGGAAGTCGGCGCGGAGGTGCTCCTCGGGGGGCTCCCCCTCGGAAACCTCTTCCTCCGGCTCCTCCTCGCGCGGGACCACCTGCACGTGGAACGCCTTGACGGTGCCGTCCTCGTTCTCCTCCACCTCCACCACCACCATCAGCTTCTCGGCGTCGGCGTCGACGTCCTCCTCGTAGAGGCGGCCGCCGGGGCCCAGCGTCCCCTGCCGCCGGGTGCCGTCGGGGAGCGACAGCGTGTACGGCGCCCCCTCCACCGGGCGCTGCTCCTCGTCGAAGAGCACCAGCTCCAGCCAGGGGCGCTGGCAGGGGAGGATCGGCGAGCCCACCTCCAGGGTGGAGGTGGCGCTCTCGATCTCCTCGTCCATGGCCGCGAGCGCCTCGGCGGGGTCGTCGGGGGCGGCGTCGGAGCGCTCGCCCAGGTACGGGTCCGGCAGCGTCGGCGCGGCGGCGCCCTCGGCCTCGCTCACGGCCCGCCTCCGTCCAGCTCGTCCAGGGCGAGCTCCACCAGCCGGTCCAGCCGCTCGGTGGGGGTGAGCGCCGTGTCGGCCAGGAGCGCGCGGGCCCAGGGGCGGCGCGGGTCGGCCGCGAACCCGTCGCCCAGCGCGAAGGCGAGGTTCACGAAGCGCAGCACGTCGGCCTCGGCGCGGATGCCGAAGCCCTCCGCCTCGGCCACGGCCCGCTCCACGCGGGCGCGCGCCGCGGCCTCGCCCAGCTCGCGGAAGGCGCCCGGCCAGTGCTTCCTCAGCTTCTCCAGCGCGCCGCGGACGAAGCGCTCCCGGGCGGCCTCGCCCAGCACGCGGAGCTGCTCGTCGCGGATGATCAGTTCCACCGGGGGTCCTCCGGAGACGGGGGGATCGGCCCCCAAGCTAACCCGGGGCCGGCCCGGCGGACACCCCGCGGCGCACGACTTGCCCCGGCGCGCCGTGGAACGGACGTGTGTCGGGCCCGGCGGAGCGGACGGTGGCGTATGGAAGAAGACCTGGTGCTCTTCGGCGGCACGGCGAACCCGGCGCTGGCGGAGGCCGTGGCCCGCGAGCTGGGGGTGGCGCTCGCGCCCTCGCGCGTGGAGCGCTTCCCCGACGGCGAGCTGTCGGTGCAGCTGCTGGAGTCGGTGCGGCGCAGGGAGGTCTTCGTCATCCAGCCCACCTCGCCGCCGGTCAACGACCACCTGGTGGAGCTGCTGGCGTTCGCCGACGTCTGCCGGAGGGCGGCGGCCGGGCGCATCACCGCGGTGGTGCCGTACTTCGGCTACGCGCGCGCCGACCGCCGCGACTGCCGCCGCGAGCCGATCACCGCCAGCCTGGTGGCCGGGCTGATGCAGGCCGCCGGGATCCACCACGTGCTGTCGGTGGACCTGCACACGCCGCAGGTGGAGGGCTTCTTCCAGGTCCCCGTCGACACCCTGTCCGCCACCCCGTTCATCTGCGAAGACCTGCGCGGCCGGCTCCCGGGCGACGTGGTGGTGGTCTCGCCCGACGCGGGCCGGGTGCGCACCGCCACCGAATTCGCGCGGCGGCTGGACGCGTCGCTCGCCGTCCTCCTCAAGCACCGCACCAGCGGGCGCGAGACCACGGTCACGCACCTGGTGGGCGAGGTGCGCGGCCGCGCCTGCCTGATCGTGGACGACATGATCTCCAGCGGGGGGACGCTCGTGGCCAGCATCCAGGCGCTCGGCGAGGCCGGCGCCCGCGAGTTCTTCGTGGCCGCCACCCACGGGCTGCTGGTGGGCGACGCCCGCGAGCGCCTGGAGGCCGCCGGCGTGCGCGAGGTGGTGGTCACCGACACGGTCGACGTCCCCTGCCGGGAGTGGCCGCGCCTGCGGGTCGTCTCGCTGGCCCCCCTCCTGGCCGAGGCGATCCGCCGCATGGTGTGCCATGAGTCGGTGTCCGAGATGTTCTGATCCCGGCGGAAGCGCAGGGGGACAGGGGACGGCCGGCACGGAGGGCCGGCGGTCGTTCCGCCGCGACCGCGGGGAGCCCCCTCCCCGGCCCTCCCCCCCGTCGCGCGAGTGGGAGGGAGAACGGCGACTTTCGCACTTCATACCTCGCACTTCGCACTTCGCACTTCGCACGTCGCACTCACGCACCCCCGCCCCGCCGACAGCTCCGCCTTCGCCCGCTCCACGGCGGTGTGCACCAGCCGCTCGAACGACGAGTCCTCGCCCGAGGCCGCCTCGCCGCCGCCGCCGTCGCCGAGCGCGCCGGCGATCCGCAGCCGCTCCAGGCGAAGGCGCCGGTCGCGGTGCGCCGCGATGGCCAGCGCGCCCACGCTCTCCACCTTCTCCAGCGCCTCGGCCCGGCGGCGCGCCAGCTCGCCGCGGAGCGCCTCGCGGTCCTTCTCGGCGTCCTGCGCCCTGCGCGCGCTCACCACGGCCACCAGCAGCGCCTCGCCGCCGAGCCCGGCCATCAGCGCCGTGGCCACCAGCGGCGCCCAGGCGCCGGCGGGCGGGTTGAGCGTGAGCAGCACCACCGCGGCCACCGAGCCCACGATCAGCTTGCCCAGCACCCCCAGCGTCCACCCCTGCACCCCCCGCCGCCACCGCTCCAGCCGCCGCCCGTCGGGGACCAGGTCGGCCGTGAGCGCCCCCAGCGCGCCCGCCGCCACCATCGCCAGGAGCGCCAGCCCGAACGGCTCCGGGAACCCGGCGCCCGCCGCGGCCTGCGCGCTCCCGGCCTGGGCGAGCAGGGGGGATGCGCCCAGGAGCGTCCCCGCGGCGGCCAGGGAGGCGGGCCGCGTGACCCGGAGCCGCCGGAAATCGTCAGCAACCGTCCGCGGGGCCGTTCCCCGCGCCGTCCGCGGGCCCGGGGCGCCGCGGCTCCCGCGCGTCGCCTCCCCCCCTCCCCGGCGGGCGCCCCGGCCGGTGGCGCCCGGCCGGAACTTTTTGGAGGCAAAGAGGATACGCTTGGGACCGGCGGGCGGCGGGAGCGGGGAAGGGCTCATCCTCGTCCTCCTGGCAAGGGGGTGAACGGCGCCCGCGGCCCGACGGCGGTCCCGGCGGAAGAAGGGCGTCTTGCGCTTGTGCCGCATACGTCATTAACTATCGCGCGGGAGTCTCAACTCCGTTTCCCTGCCGCAGTCAACGCGTCCTGCCGCAGTCCACCTCCATCCCCCATCCGCTGTATCCCGTGGTGTTCTCTCTCAAGCTGCTGGGCGGCGTGGCGCTCGAAGGGAGCGCCGGGCCGGTGACGGGCCGCGCGGCCCACAAGCGCCGGCTGGCGCTGCTGGCGATCCTGGCCGTGGCGCGCCGCCCGGTGGGGCGCGAGCGGCTGATCGGCTACCTGTGGCCCGACCACCCCGCCGAGAAGGCCCGCCACCTCCTCAGCGAGTCGCTGTACGTGCTGCGCAAGGAGCTGGGCGAAGACGCCCTGCTGAGCGCGGGCGACGACGTGGCGCTCGTGGCGCAGACGGTCGCGAGCGACGTGGCCGCCTTCGAGGCGGCGCTCGAGGCGGGCGAGCTGGAGCGCGCGGCCGCGCTCTACCAGGGGCCGTTCCTGGACGGCTTCTACGTGGCCGACGCCCCCGAGTTCGAGCGCTGGGCGGACGGGGAGCGCGACCGCCTGGGCCGCGCCTACGCCCGCGCGCTGGAGAGGCTGGGCGAGCGCGAGGAGGGCGCCGGGCGGGAGGTGCACGCCCTGGCGTGGTGGCGGCTCCTGGCCAGGCACGACCCGTTCAGCTCGCGGGTGGCGCTCAGGTACCTGTCCGCGCTGGAGGAGGCGGGGGAGCGCGCCGAGGCCCTGCGCTTCGCCACGGCGCACGCGGAGTTCCTGCGCGCCGAGCTGGGGGTGGAGCCCGAGGACGAGTTCGCCGGGCGCGCCGACCGGCTCCGCGCCGGGGTGGTGCGCGAGGCCGCCCCCGCCCGCAACGGCGCATTCCCTTCTTCCCGCGCGGCGGCCGCCTCCTCGTCCGCGCCCGCCCTGGCGCCGGGCGCCGGGGGCGAGGCGGGCGGGACCCTGGTGGCCGAGCTCGACCCGGAGCCCGCCGTGGCGCTCCCCGCGCCGCCGGCCCGGATCGAGGCGCCGCCCGCCCCCGTCCCCGCGCCGGGTCCGGCCGTCCCGGACGCGCCGGCCGCCGCCGCGCGGCCGCCGTCCCGGCGCGCGGCGTGGGCGCGGGCGGCCGACGCCGCCTACTACGCCGGGCTGGTGGGGATGGTGGCGGGGCTGGCGCTCTCGGTGCTGCCGGCGGAGCGCCCGGCCGCGGCGGAAGCCGTCGTCCGCTTCGACCCGCGCCGGATCGCGGTGCTCTACATCGACGACAACACCCCGGGGGGCGGGATGCAGTACCTGGCCAACGGGATCACCGAGGGGCTGATCGACCGCCTGAGCCAGGTCGAGGCGCTCACGGTGGTCTCGCGCAACGGGGTGAAGCCGTACCGCGGCGGCAGCGTGCCGTTCGACAGCGTGGTGACCGACCTGCGGGTGGGGAGCGTGGTGGAGGGGACGCTGCAGCGCTCCGGCGACCGGCTGCGCGTGACGGTGCGGCTGATCGACGCCAACACCGGCGAGCAGCTGGAGCGGCGCACGGTGGAGAGCTCCATGGGCGAGCTGTTCGAGCTGGAGAACCGGCTGGCCGACGAGGTGGCCGGCTTCCTCCGCCGCCGCCTGGGCGCCGAGGTGCGGCTGCGCGAGCGGGCGGAGGGGACCAAGAGCCTGCGCGCGCGCGAGCTGGTGCTGCGCGCCGAGCAGGAGCGCGCCGAGGCCGAGGAGCTGGCGGGAGAGCCCAGCCCCCTGGGCGCGCCCGCCGCGCTCCGGCGCCTGGCCACGGCCGACTCGCTGCTGGCGCGGGCGGCCCAGGCCGACCCGCGCTGGCCCGAGCCCTGGGTCCTGCGCGGGTGGGTGCGGCTGCGCGAGGCGCGCCTCGCCCCGCAGCCCGACCCGCTGGCGGGCTTCCGCGCCGCGATCCGCCACGCCGAACGGGCGCTCGAGCGGCGCCCCGGCTACCCGCGCGCCCTGGAGCTCAGGGGGACGGCGCGCTGGCGGATGGCGGGGCGCGACGTGCTCCCCGCCGCGGACAACGACACCCTGATGCGGGCGGCCGAGCGCGACTTGAAGGCGGCGCTCACGGCCGACCCCTCGCTCGCCGCCGCGTGGAGCACGCTCAGCCAGTACCTGCGGCTCAGGGGCGACCACCTGCTGGAGGCCGACGCCGCCGCGCGCCGGGCGCTGGAGGAGGACGCGTACCTGGAAGACGCCGAGCTGATCCACGAGCGGCTCTACCGGACCAACTACGCCCTGGCGCGCGTCGACAGCGCGGCGGCCTGGTGCGAGCGCGGCCGGCGCGAGTTCCCGGCGAGCTGGCGCTTCGTGGAGTGCCGGCTCACCCTGCTGGGGTACGAGGGCGGCCCCGCGCCCGACGTGCGGGCCGCCTGGCGCCTGGTGGAGGAGCTGGACCAGATGGACCCGCCCGCCCGGGCGCGCGCGTCCGGGCGGGCGTACTGGCCGCTGTACCGGCGGATGGCGGCGGCGCGGGTGCTGGCGCGCGCCGGGCTGGCCGACAGCGCCCGGGCCGTGATGGCCCGCTCCCGCGCCGCCGCCGGCTCCGACACCGCGCTGGTGGTGCCGCTCCTCTACGACCGGGCGTACGTGCACGTGCTGCTGAACGAGCCCGACAGCGCGGTGGCCGCCCTGGAGGAGTACCTGCGCCGGAAGCCGCGGCTGCGCGAGTTCCTGGACGACGACGTGCAGTTCCGCACCCTGCGCGACCACCGCGGCTTCCGCGCGCTGGTCACACCGGCGCCGCCTGCAGCGCCTGCTCGTCCTCCCCGCGGCCGATCTTGAACATGGTCTCCTCGGTGTTGGGGTCGTGGCCCAGCAGGAACACGTCGGTGTCCACGAACTCGCGCAGGATCTGCTGGGCCTTCCTGACGCCGCGCACCACCGTGTAGTGGGGGATGACGAACTTCTCCAGCGCGGAGACGCTCCAGAAGAGCGCGTCGAACTGGTCGCCCTCGAACGTGTGCCTCCGGCCGTCGCGCAGCTCGATGGTGATGGACTTGATGGGGGTGCGGCTGATGTCGTCGTCGCAGTCCGCCGTGCAGTAGGGCCCGAAGATCCCGAACCCGTCGGGGACGCGCAGCTTCCCCAGCTGGTCGCGGAAGTAGGGGCCGTCCAGCTCGAAGTCGCCCGTCTCGTCGGCCTCGTAGCGGGCGACGAAGAAGATCTCCTGCCCGTTGCGGTGCCCGTCCGCGGCCGCGGCCAGCCTCCGGCTGAGGCCGGCGCAGATCGGCCGGACGCCGCCGGGGTCCTGCGCCGTCGTCACCTGCCCGGTGAAGACGGCCGCCTTCGGCGCGGCCTCCCCCTCCCGGCCCGCGGTCCCGTTCTCGGAGCCGTCGGGCTTCGCGTGGTTGTCCATGAAGCGCCTCCCGTGGATGAGATGTGTGCGGATGTCCGGGACCGGTAGGGGTCGGCCCCGCATCCGCCCGGCAAGCTAGGCCGCCGGTCTCAACCCGGTTTCCGCGAGGGAGTCAACCAGCGGAAACACCTGTATCGGCGCCGTTTCCGTGCCCCGGATGTTTCCGAAAAGAGGGGGTCCGCGGGGGCGTGGAGTCCCGCCGTCGCGCCCCCGGCCGGCGCCCGGTCCGTCGGCGCGGGCGCGGCGGACCGGGCGCGGCGGGGGCTCACCCGGTCACGGCGCCGGGGCGGGCCCCGAGCGGCCGAGGGCGGGGAGCCAGCGGGGGAGCTCGCGCTGGGCGGCGCGCGGGCGGCCGCGGCCCCGCCGGCGCGGGCGCTCCTCGGGCGGGGGAGCGGTGGGGTCCAGCCCGAACGCCGCGAAGGAGTAGGCGCGGGTGACGCGGGCCTTGCCGCCCTGGACCGTGCCCCGCTCGGCGACCGTGCGGCCGTTGATGGTGACCGCGAAGGCGAAGCGCGCCGGCCAGGCGGCCACGGCCTGTACGCGCACCTCGATCTCCGGGGGGCTCAGGAACACCCGCCCGGCGCCCCGCCCGCCCGGCCCCAGCTCGATCGTCGCCCCCGCCACGCTGATGCTTCCCCGCTCGAACCCCCCCGTCAGCGTGACCTCGACGGGGACGGCGTAGCCCGGAAGGGGCACGTTCTCGATCAGCATCCCTCGACCTCCTGGTTGCCACGTTCCACCTGCGGCAGCAGTGCCGGTTTCCCCCCGAACGTAGGGACCGGCGGTCAACCCGCTTTCCCCGCGCGCGTCAACTCGCGGGCAGGGCGCGGCGCCGACCGGGGGCCGACGAGAGGGGGATTGCTGGATTGGACGGACCCGCGGGGGATTTTTCCCGGGGCGTAAGGAAAACTCATGTGCACCTTCTCCTCCGCCGATCCAGATGATCCGTCGCATAATCTGCCAAGTGGGGGGTGTTGGAGAGGTTCAAAAGTTTGGACCAGGATTCGGGAGCGCGGGCGGGACCGGGCGTGGCCGGTCCCGCTCTAATTAGGTATACGGCCGGCAAGCTACCGGACCGGCGAGCCGTCAAGACCGAATGCCGGCCCCACGAACAGAACGAGTCCGACCCGGCTGCGGTCGAAATCCCAGACTGGTGCCACGCCCCCGATGAGCGTGCTGCCTTTCGTGTCCGGGATGAAGTAGATCGGAGCGCGAAGTACCAGGGATTCCTCGCTGCTGCGGTATGTGAGGCGCGGGCTGACGCCGATGTCGAACCGGTCGAAGTTGAAGAAGCGGCGAATGCCCGCCCGCAGGACCGCTCCCGACGTTTCGGAAGGGCCGCCAAGCACCTCTTCTCCGCATCTTGCAGCCCCGGGTACAGAGAGCGGCAGGCACACCTCGCCGCTGAGTCCCGGGGAGTATGCGCGCTCGTAGTTCGCTTCGAGATCGACCCGGGTGAGCGGCGTGAGGAACACCCCGACTCCGCCTCCGGCCCAGAAGCCGACCCGGTCGGATGAGGCATGCTCCAGCGTTGCCGGGTCCAGATAATCGAACGTCTGCGGGGACACCTTCACCTGGAACCCGTACTGGACGGGGATGTCCCAGCCAAGCCGCCTGACGCGGCGGAACTCCTCGACCAGCGTCTCGTCGCCGAGTTTCTCCAGGTCGGACTGCGCAAAGCTCTCGCAGTTGATCGCTCCCTGGGCGAGACGGCCCCTCTCGACCTGCGCCTTGCACCAGTTCTCCCGCGCGAGTTCCTGTTCCTCCGTAATCCGTTCGGGCCCCCACTGCAGGCCGGAGACGGTCAGCGAGAGCGTCGTGCCGGCGCGGAGACCCTCCAGGTCCGCCAGTTCCGAATCGCGATTGCGTTGACTTTCGCTGAACGGCGCAGACGCCTTCACGATGAAGGCGAGAGATGTGGTCTTGAAGCCCACCTGTGCTTCGGCGACGCCCTCGCCACGCACCGCCGAGAGCACCACCGCGGGGTTGATGCTCCGCGTCGGCGAGTCGAGCGTGGGATCGAAGAGTCGTCGCTGAGTGAGAGCTTCCCTGGCCGCATCGTCCGAGGCTTGGGCGAGCGACACACCGGGTGCTGCCGCCGTGCAGAGGCTCGACAGGAGCACGAGAAGCCGGCGTGAGTATCGGGATGAGAGGCTCATCGTAGTCTCCTCGGGTTAGCTGGCCTGGAACTTGTGAGTACCGCCGTCGTCCCCGCCATCGCCTATGGTGAGCGTGCGCTCGAAGGCCGCCGGCGGTGGGGCCGTGATCCCGACCTTGTACTCCGTGCCGGGCATGCCTTGCACGTCCCAGATCAGGCGGTACGTTCCCGGGGCCACGCTGATGCGGCCCGTCCCGTTGTCGAAACGCACCCTCCGCCCGCCGACGAAGGCGCGTCTCCGATCCGAGCCCGGGACCTCCAGCTTCACCACCACTTCCACGCTGTCTTCCCGGGCGCTCTCCTTCAGTTCCTCGACCATCTCTTCGAAACCGGCCCGGAGCGCGTCCATGATCTCGTCCATCTTCCTCATCGTTGCCTCCCAGTAGGTTTGTTGTGTGTACGTGCTCGCCGCACGAAACGAGGGTGCGCTTTCCATCGGGACTGGCGCCGCAGAGCCCGCTCGAGCGGTGCGGGTCACCGGACCGCCAATGCGGCCTTCGCGCGCTCGGCCGCCTCCTTCACCGCCTCTTCGAAGGCGGCGTCCGCTCCTGCTTCCGCAGCTTCGCCGACTCCGGCGCCGCGGGAGATAATCAGCCCATTCAACTCCAGGCGCCGGCGGCTCTCCTGGATGCTGAAGTCGGCGACCGCGTCGATCTGCACCCGGCCCATGGCCTCGGTGCGCCGGGCCTCCTCTTCCGCGGCCGCCCGCGCGTTCTCGGCGTCCTGCGCTTTCCGCGAGCTGACCACGGAGAGGAGGATCCCTTCCGCTCCGAGCCCCGCCATCAGCGCGGTTCCGATCAGGGGCGGCCACGCATCGCCGGAGGGGTTGAGGGTGAGCAGCACCACGGCCGCCACCGAGCCCACGATCAGCTTGCCGAGCGCGCCGAGCGTCCAGCCGTCGTTGTCGTTCTTCCAGCGGTCCAGCCGCCCCCCGTCGGTGACCAGGTCGGCCGCGAAGGCGCCCACGGCTCCACAGAGGACGATGGCCAGGAGCGCTAGCGCGAACGGCTCGGGGAAGGCGGGGTCCGGCGGCGGCCGGTTGCCTGGCGCAGCGGTGCTCCGGGCTCCAGCCTTCGTAGGGGAATCGGCGCGGGTGGCAGTCGCCGACGGGGCGGTAGGGGCCTCCTGCCGCGAGGGTGAGGTGGACTGGGCCGCCAGCGGCGCAAACGCGAGAGCGGCTGCCAGCAGGGGAAGGATGCACCTTCGGACTAACGTTCGGGGAGCAGGGGGGGGTCTCATAATGTCCTCCTGGGGGTGGTGGATGATCAGGCGTGCTGCGAATGACGTCTTGCGTCCGCCGCACGCGCGCTCCACTATGCCCCCTGCGCCTCAAGGCGCTTTCCCCGGATTCATCAATTCTCCTTCTCTTCCTCTCAACGTGTTCTCGCTCAAGCTCTTCGGTGGGGCGGTGCTGGAGGGGCGCGGCGGCCCGGTGGCTGGACGCGCCGCCCACAAGCGCCGCCTAGCGCTGCTCTCGATCCTCGCCGTTGCGCGCCGCCCGGTAAGCCGAGAGCGGCTGATCGGGCTACTCTGGCCGGAGAGCCCCACCGACTCCGCCCGCCACGTGCTGAGCGAATCGCTCTACGTGCTGCGGAAAGAACTGGGGGAGAACGTGTTCGTTACAGCCGGCGACGAGGTGGGGCTGAACGAGGAGGTGATCAGGAGCGACGTGGGGGCGTTCGAGGCGGCGGTGGAATCGGGCGAGTTGGAGTGCGCGGCGAAGCTTTACCGGGGAGCGTTCCTAGACGGCTTCTATGTGGCCGACGCGGCCGAGTTCGAACGGTGGGCGGAAGGGGAGCGGGACCGGTTGGCGCGTGCGTATGCCAAGGCGCTTGAGACCCTGGCGGAGCGGGAGGAGGGGGCCGGGCGACTGGTGGACGCGGTGGAGTGGTGGCGGAAGCTGGCCAGCCACGACCCGTACAGCTCGAGGATCGCGCTGCGGCTGGTGATGGCGCTGGATGCGGCGGGGGAGCGGGCCGCCGCGCTCCGCTTCGCCGCGGCGCACGCGGCGCTGCTGCGCGACGAACTCGAGGTCGAGCCTGACGAGGACTTTCTGGAGTTCATACAACGCCTGCGGTCCGATGGGGCGAGTAACGGCACGCCCGCTATGGAGTTGCCTGCGCCCCGGCCGGACGCTGCGCAGATTGTAGCCGATTCGATCGGGAATCCTCCGACACAACTCGCGCCCGCGTGGCCTCTCGTCGGCGCGGGACCGCTGGCCTCCGGGGCGCGCGCTTCGGATGCGGTTTTGCTGTGGCATGGCAGATCTGATAGATGGAAACCGAACAGGATGGCATATTATGGTGGCTTGGCCGGGCTCATCACGGGGTTTGCGCTTTCGGTAATTCTCAATCAGCCACCGGACCCGCAGCACGACCCCCGACGTATTGCTGTCTTGTACTTCGACGACCATAGCCCGGGTGGCGAGTCCCAATACCTGGCCAACGGGCTGACCGAGACGTTGATCCACGTGCTCAGCCAAGTCGAGGCACTTGACGTCATCTCGCGAAACGGGGTGAAGCCATACCGCGAAGGGAGGGTTCCCCTCGACAGCATCGTGTCCGATCTGAAGGTTGGAAGCGTCGTCGAGGGAAGCCTGCAGCGTTCCGGGCAACGCCTGCGGGTTACGGTACGATTGATTAATGCCAATACCGGCGAGGAGGTTCAGAGTCGGACGTTAGAGCGCTCGATGGATGAACTATTCGCGCTGGAGGACGCGGTCGGTGATCAAGTCGCCATTTTTCTCCGGAAATTGTTGGGTGAGGAGATTCGCCTCCGGGAGATTCGAACAGGCACTCGGAGCGTTCGGGCCCGCGAGCTGTTTTTGAAGGCGGTAGAGGCCAGGGAGAACGCAACAGAGATCGGCGAGAACGAACACCGGCTGGATGCCGAATCCGCCGTCGCTCTGTTGAGGCGCGCGGACTCGCTGCTGTCCCAGGCGGAAGCTGCCGATCCTCAGTGGACGGAACCCATCATCCTGCGCGGCTGGGTGGCGCTGGATCTCTCGAATCTGGCGGAGGATGATCCCGAAATCAGCCGAGCCCTTGCGTTCGCGGAGCAGGCTCTCAGGCGAGATCCCGACAATGCCGGTGCGCTGGAGCTACGCGGAACCCTTCGCTGGCGCCAATCAGTGGCGACGCTCGGCTCGCCGGGAACTCCCCAAATCATGCGGGCGGCTGAGCAGGACCTGCGGTCCGCGGTGGCGCTGCAGCCCTCTCGCGCAACTGCGTTGAGCACGTTGAGCCAGCTCCTTCGCTACCGGGGTGCGTTTGCGGAGGCGGAACAGGTCGCGCGCCGCGCTCTGGAAGAGGATGCTTTCCTGAGTACGACGGACGGCGTGATCTACCGCCTTTATTCGAGTGCCCTGGAGCTTGGCGACTATCGGGAAGCGATGGGCTGGTGCGAGCGGGGCCGCCGCGAGTTTCCGAGCGACCGGCGTTTTCTCGAATGCAAGCTCACGTTGCTTCGTGAGGATCAGGCAGCTACGCCTGATCCTGACTTCGCTTGGCGGCTGGTAGCGGAGCTTGATCGGCTCGATCCTGCGCCGCGCGCCCAAGCCGCGGGGCGCGCTTACAGCCCGATCTACCGGCGGATGGTTGCCGCCGCGATCTCCGCGCGCGCCGGAGATGTAGACACAGCGCGCGCGGTGATCGCGAGGGCGCGTCGCGAGGTTGCCAAAGACCAGCAGCTTCAGACTTCCCTCGCCTACGACGAAGCCTATCTTCGCTTGGTTCTGGGTGAACGAGAGCAGGCCTTGCGGCTATTGCGCCTGTACATCGAGGCCCGTCGTAGTCTCAAGTCATACCTAGAGCGCGACCCGCTCTTCCGGGAACTGCACGACGAGATCGCGTCCTTTTAGCCTACCGCCGCTTATACTCCCGCAGGCTCATGACCTCGAGCTCGGGCCCCTGTGGGCCTGTCTTGGCGAGCAGCACGCCGAAGAAATCTTCCGCCTTCGTCTTTTCCACCCGCCCCGCCCGAAGCTCAGGGACGTAATCCGACTTCGGCAGGTGAACCAAGCCGTACACGTCCGAATCCCGGTAGGCGAGTATGAGGTCAGTCACCTCCCCGGCCGCCTCAGAGCCCGCCAAGCTCGCATAGTACGGGACTGCGAACTTCTCGACTGCCGATTCGCTCCAGAACAGCGCGTCGCAGGTATCTGAGATGTCGCTGCATTTGGTAAGTCCAATCTTCGGCACACAGACTTCGATCTGCGGGTCGGGGCGGTACTTCACCTTGTCCTCCGTATAGCAGGAGATGACGATAGCGTCCTTCGGGTCGTCGGGCTCCTTGTCGTAGAACTCGAAACCTTTGCTCCGGATGATGAAATACCATCTCTTCCCGCGCATCCCATCCGCCGCGTGGGCGACACGTCGCAATACGTCGCCGGGGAGCACGATGTCGGCACATTTGCTCATTGTTTCCTCCGCTGGTTGCGAGTACCGCGGAACCGCAGCCTACCCGGCGCTGGTCCGCGTATACAATGCTAAACCGCGGAGATCAATCGCTTTTCCGGGTTGATCTCAACTCCAGAAACCGCTTTTACTTCCGGTCATCTGAGACTAATCAGGCGCTGCTCGCTACAACCCCCGATGCTCCCGGTCAGGCGTTCCCCTCCATGTACGCGGCGGGCGACTTCGGATCGCTCTTCTCATTTCTCGATGGCTCACTCTAGAGTTCTCGTCCCCGCCGGTATCGAACCTGCGTCGCCCGGGCGGCTTGCTTCGACGACCGCGGCAGCGGCACGGGAGGGGGATGACGGAGGCGCGTCGGATGCCCGTGGGGGCGGAGGTGCTCCCGGGGGGCGGTGTGCACTTCCGCGTCTGGGCGCCCAGGCGCCGGCGCGTGGAGGTGGTGGTCGAGGGCGGCCCGGGCGAGGGGAGCGGCCCGGTCGAGCTGCGCCCCGGGGAGGGCGGCTGGTTCGCCGGCACCGTGGCGGCGGCCGCGGCGGGGACGCTCTACCGCTACCGGCTGGACGGCGGGGACGCCTTCCCCGACCCCGCCTCGCGCTTCCAGCCGCGGGGGCCGCACGGGCCGTCGGAGGTGATCGATCCGACGACGTTCCGGTGGACGGACGGCGGCTGGCCCGGCGCGCGCCTGGCGGGGCAGGTGCTCTACGAGCTGCACGTGGGGTGCTTCACCCCCGAGGGGACGTGGGAGGCGGCCGCGCGCGAGCTCCCCGAGCTGGCCCGGGCCGGCGTCACCCTGCTGGAGGTGATGCCGGTGGCCGAGTTCCCCGGCCGGTTCGGCTGGGGGTACGACGGGGTGGACCTCTTCGCTCCCACGCGGCTGTACGGACGGCCCGACGACTTCCGCCGCTTCGTGGACCGCGCGCACGCGGCCGGCCTGGGCGTGCTCCTGGACGTGGTCTACAACCACCTGGGGCCCGACGGGAACTACCTCTCCCAGTTCTCCGACACCTGGTTCACCGACCGGCACCGGACCGAGTGGGGGGAGCCGCTGCGCTTCTACGGCCCCGGGTCCGCGGGCGTGCGCGAGTTCTACCTGGCCAACGCGGCGTACTGGATCCGCGAGTTCCACCTGGACGGGCTGCGGCTGGATGCCACGCAGAACGTCTACGACACCAGCGAGCCGCACGTCCTGGCCGAGCTCGCCCGCGCGGCGCGCGAGGCCGCCGGGGAGCGATCGATCGTCGTCGTCGCCGAGAACGAGCCGCAGGAGGCCGCACTGGTGCGCGCGCCCGGGCGCGGCGGCTTCGGGATGGACGCGCTCTGGAACGACGACTTCCACCACGCGGCCATCGTCGCGCTGACCGGCCGGCGCGACGCCTACTACAAGGACTACCGGGGGACGCCGCAGGAGCTGGTCTCGGCCGCCCGGTGGGGCTTCCTCTACCAGGGGCAGCGCTACGCCTGGCAGGGGCAGCGCCGCGGCGAGCCGGCGTACGACCTGGCCGCGCCGGCCTTCGTCCACTACCTCCAGAACCACGACCAGGTGGCCAACTCGCTCGCGGGCGAGCGCCTGCACCGGCTCACCTCGCCCGGGCGGCTCAGGGCGCTGACGGCGCTCACCCTGCTCTCGCCGCAGACGCCGATGCTGTTCATGGGGCAGGAGTTCGCCGCGAGCGCGCCCTTCCTCTACTTCGCCGACCACGAGCCGGAGCTGGCGGCCAGGGTGCACGCCGGGCGCCGCGAGTTCCTGGCCCAGTTCCCCGGCCTCTCCGCGCCCGAGCTGCAGGCGCGCATCCCCGACCCCGCCGACCCGGAGACCTTCCGCCGCTGCAGGCTGGACCTCGGGGAGCGGGAGACGCACGGCGAGTGGTACGCGCTGCACCGCGACCTGCTGCGGCTCCGGCGCGAGGACGCCGCCTTCCGCGCGCAGGACGCCGCGCGCCTGCACGGCGCGGTGCTGGCGGACGAGGCGTTCTGCCTGCGCTGGCGGGTGGACGGCGGGGCGGGGGACCGGCTGCTGATCGTGAACCTGGGGGTGGAGACCGACCTCACGCCCGCGCCCGAGCCGCTGCTGGCGCCGCCCGCGGGCTCGCGCTGGACGGTGCTCTGGCACAGCGAGGAGCCGCGCTACGGGGGGACGGGGATCCCCACCGTGGAGGAGGCGGCGGGCGCCTGGTGCCTCCCCGGCGAGGCGGCGGTGGTCCTTGCCCCCGGGCCGGGGCGCCGGGAGCGGGACGAAGGCCGGGAAGACGACACGGGGGAAGACGAGACCGGGGGAGAGGGGGGCGGGGAGGATGGCTGAGCCGGTGCGGCGGCTGCGGTGGCGGCGGGACGACGGCCCGCGGGTGCTGGTCGAGAGCGAGTGGCTGGTGACCAACGGGCTGGGAGGGTTCGCCTCGGGCACCGTGGCCGGGGTGGCCACCCGGCGCTACCACGGGCTGCTGGTGGCCGCGCTCCCCGCGCCGCTCGGGCGGGTGGTGATGCTCGGCCACCTGGACGAGACGCTGCGCTTCGCCGGCGGGCGCGCCGTGCGCCTCACGTGCGACGAGCGCCTGGGCGGCTCGCCGCCGCCGTGCGGGACGCACCTCCGCGAGTTCCGGCTGGAGGCGGGGCTGCCGGTGTGGACCTTCGCGGTGGACGGCGCCGTGCTGGAGCGGCGCGTGCTGATGGTGCACGAGCAGAACACCGTGCATGTCGCCTACCGCCTGCTGGAGGGGAGCGGGCGGGTGACGCTGCACCTGCGCCCCTCGGTGCACTTCCGCCCCATGGAGCGGCCCGTGTCGGACCCGCTCGGCGGGCCGTACGTGCTGCAGGCGGTGGAGGGCCGCATCGAGCTCTCCGTGGGCCCCGAGTTCCCCGCGCTCAAGCTGTACCTGCACGGCGGCCACACCGTCTTCGTGGTCGACGGGCGGCGCGAGCGCGAGCTGCTCTACCGCGTGGAGCGCGACCGCGGCTACGAGGACACGGGCGAGCTGTGGAGCCCCGGCTACTTCGGCGCCGAGCTGGCGGCGGGGGAGGCGGCCACGCTGGTGGCCTCCACCGACGCCTGGGAGGCGGCGCTGGCGCTGCGCCCCGCCGACGCGCCCCTCGCCGAGGCCGAGCGCCGCCGCCGCCTGCTGGCCGCCGCGCCCCCTCCGGCCCGGGAAGGGCTGGCGGCCGAACTGGTGCTGGCGGCGGACCAGTTCATCGTCACCCCCGGCTACCGCGCCAGCGACGTGGCCCGCGCCCGCGCCGCCGGCGACGACGTGCGCACGGTGGTCGCCGGCTACCACTGGTTCACCGACTGGGGGCGCGACACCATGATCTCGCTGGAGGGGCTGACGCTCGCCACCGGGCGCTGGCACGAGGCGGGGTACATCCTGCGCACCTTCGCGCACTACGCGCGCGACGGGCTGATCCCCAACCTGTTCCCCGACGGCGCCAGCGAGGGGCTCTACCACACCGCCGACGCCTCGCTCTGGTTCTTCCACGCCGTGGACCGCTACCTGGCCGTGACGGGCGACCGGGGGACGCTGCGGGTGATCCTGCCGACCCTGGCCGACATCGTCCGCCGGCACCTGGGGGGGACGCGCTTCGGGATCGGGGTGGACCCGGCCGACGGGCTGCTGCGCCAGGGCGAGGAGGGGTACCAGCTCACCTGGATGGACGCCAAGGTCGACGGGTGGGTGGTGACGCCCAGGCGCGGGAAGGCGGTGGAGATCAACGCGCTCTGGCACAACGCGCTGCGGCTGCTGGAGGGGTGGCTGCGCGAGGAGGGGATGGAGGGCGCCGCCGAGCTGGCGGAGGCCGCGGAGCGGGCGCGCGAGTCGTTCAACCGCCGCTTCTGGTACGCGGAGGGCGGCTACCTCTACGACGTGGTCGACGGCGAGGACGGCGACGACCCGGCGTGCCGGCCGAACCAGGTCTTTTCGATCTCGCTGAAGCATCCCGTGCTGGACCGCGAGCGCTGGGAGCCGGTGCTGCGCGTGGTCGAGGAGCGGCTGCTGACGCCCGTCGGTCTGCGCTCCCTCGCCCCGGGGCACCCCGACTACAAGGAGAAGTACTTCGGCGACCTGCGGGCGCGCGACGCGGCGTACCACCAGGGCACGGTGTGGGCGTGGCTGATCGGCCCGTTCGTCGACGCCTGGCTCAAGCTCCACCCGGGGTGCGAGCGGGAGGCGAGGGCGTTCCTGGAGGGCTTCGAGGCGCACCTGGGCGAGTTCGGCATCGGCACCATCGCCGAGGTGTTCGACGCCGAGCCGCCGTTCACCGCCCGCGGCTGCATCAGCCAGGCGTGGAGCGTGGCGGAGGTGCTGCGGTGCTGGGTGCGGACGGCGGAGGGGGAAGTGCGTGAGTGTGTGAGTGCGTGAGTGCGTGAGTGCGTGAGTGCGTGAGTGCGAAATTGCTTACGGCTCATTCTGAAAGGCGTCGCTGCACGAGCGACGAATAGCTTGGAGGAGGAAGAGGAGCGTGCTTACATTGGGCCGGTCGGCTCACTCGCCGGCGATTCCTCGTTCCCCCCGATTGAATGGAGGCATCATGTCCCACACGTTCTATTGCAGCAACTGCGGCCGATGGGTGGCAGACTGCGGCTACAGCGGCGACAAGCACAGCGCGACGTTCAGGTATTCCACCACCTGCGCCTGCGGGACGTCCGTGTCCGTCTCGTGCGGAGGAGACGCCGAAGAGTCCGATTCTTCGGACGAGAGTGCCGACTAGGCCTCCGGGGCTCGGCGGTTGCGCGCGGCCCCGGACGGGGACCCGGCGCGCGCCGCGCGAAGTGCGTAAATGAGGAGCGGCGCCCTTCCGGGGCGCCGCTTCGTGCTCACGCGGCGAGCGGCGCCACCTGCCTGTCCCCCGGCCACCGGGGCCCGTTGCCCGATGGCGGCTCCGCTGGCCGCGGTTGACCGGGACGGGGCGCGGGCGCATGTTCCCGGGACGCTCCTCTTCCCGACCGTCTTTTCCCCGCGGCCGCCGTGGGGCCGGCGCGCGCACCAGGATCGCAGAGATGAAAGAGCAGCTCGTCGCGCACAACCTGCGGCAGTCGTACATCCGCGCCGTCACCCGCTGGATCGGCGAGATCGGCGGGGTGAACCTGGGGCAGGGCGTCTGCCCGCTGATGCCGCACCCCGACGTGATCGCCGCCGCCACCGCGGCGATGGAGGCGGGGCACAACCACTACACCCCGTTCGACGGCGTGCGGCCGCTCAAGGAGGCGCTGGTCCAGCGCTACGCGGCGTACAACGGGATGCGGATCGAGCCCGAGAACGTGCTGGTGAGCGCGGGGGCCACGGGCGCGTTCGAGTCGGTCTGCAAGGCGTTCCTGCAGCCGGGCGACGAGGTGGTGCTGCTGGAGCCCGTCTACAACTACCACCTGCGGCAGGTGGAGGAGCGCGGCGCGGTGCCCAGGTTCGTGCCGCTGGCGCCGCCGGAGTGGTCGCTGGACGTTGACCAGCTGGAGGCCGCCTTCTCGGAGCGCACCAAGCTCCTGGTGTTCTCGAACCCGCACAACCCCACCGGGAAGGTCTTCCGGCGCGACGAGCTGGAGGCCGTGGGCGAGGCGTGCCGGCGGCGCGGGGTCATCGTGGTGGTGGACGAGGTCTACGAGTACATCCTCTCCGGCGGCGCGCGGCACGTGTCGCTCGCCTCGCTGCCGGGGATGTTCGACCACACGCTGACGCTCTCGGCCGCCAGCAAGACGCTCTTCGTCACCGGGTGGCGGGTGGGGTGGGCGGTGGGCCCCGCCGAGGTGATGCCCGCGCTGGGGGTGAAGAGCGACGAGACCTACGTCTGCGCGCCGGCGCCCTTCCAGCACGCGGTGGCCCACGCCTACCGGAAGGGAGACGACTTCTTCGCCGGGATCTCGGCGCAGTTCCAGGCGAAGGCCGCGCGGCTGGTCCCCGCGCTCAACGCGGCCGGGCTCCAGGCGCGCATTCCCGACGGCGCTTACTACGTGCTGGCCGACTACCGCGGCCTGGGGTGGCGCGGCGACGTGGAGGCCATGGAGGAGCTGATCCGCACGAAGAAGATCGGCGCCATCCCCGCCAGCGAGTTCTTCACGCGCGGCGGCGACACGGGGATGCTGCGCTTCTGCTTCGCGCTCTCCGACGAGGACCTGGACCGCGCCTGCGAGCTGCTGGCGGGGTGACGCCGGGTCGGCGGGATCCGGACCGCCTCACACGGCTTCAAACGGAGCCAGGGAGGACCGTCGTTCCTCCCCGGCTCCGTTTGTGTTCTACCATCTTGCAGAGGATCGTTCGCGGATCGAGATCCATAACTGAATGTCTCACTCGGAGGAATCGGAGTTAACGGAGAACTGCGGGTTTCTCTGTTGACTCCGTTGACTCCGTGTGAGGCTTTTCGCCGTTCGCGGATGAAGCAGAGAAAAAAAGTGGCCGAACGGTGTGTTCTCTGCTGCCTCTGCTTCCTCTGCGTGAGAAAAGCGGTCGCCTTTGCGGGATCGGTTCCGTGTGATCCTCATTCATGTAGCAGTTTGCGTGCGACTAATGAATAGCGCATTGGGAGCGCATGGCCCGCACGCGTCCCACCTTGCCGTCCCGCGCGCGCCTCAGTCGCGCCGACGGGGGCAGAACAGATGATTTCGAGGGTTTGCCCAAAGCCGTTGCTTTGCCGGGTCTTGTGCCCGCGCTGGCGAAAAACGGGCGCCGGGCATGGAAGATGCCGCCCGGTGGAGCACGAGGAGCCAGGCCCCCGGCTCGTGTAACGAGAGCGATCCGGCCCCCCCGCGAGCGGGGAGGCCGGACTGGCCGCCCGCGTCCCCCGAGGCCACGCAAGCCACGCCGCAAGCGCCCTTACGTGCCCGATCCGAACCTCCACCCATCCCTGCCGGCCGGCGAGCGGCCCGACCCGCCCGCCCTGCGCGTGGCCGTCGTCGCCGAGGTGTGCCTCTACCGCGAGGGGCTGGCCCACAGCCTGTCGCGCCGCGCCGAGACCCAGGTGCTGGGAACGGCCGGCGACGTGCCCGAGGCGCTGGAGCTGGTGAAGAGCCTGCTCCCCGACGTGCTGCTGCTGGACCTGGGCACCCCCGGCGCCGCCGACGTCGCCCGCGCCGCGCGCGAGGAGGGCGTGCGGGTGGTGGCGCTCGCCATCGCCGAGAGCGACGACGCGGTGCTGGCGTGCGCCGAGGCGGGGCTCGCGGGGTACGTGGCCCGCGGCGCCTCGATGGACGACCTGGTGCGCACGCTGCAGGCGGTGGCGCGTGGCGAGCTGGTGTGCCCGCCGCACGTGGCCGGGATGCTCTTCCGCCGGGTGGGCTCGCTCACGGTCGGCCGCAACGGCGCGGCGCGCGCGGCGCTCACCCCGCGCGAGCGCGAGATCGCGGCGCTCATCGACCAGGGGATGTCGAACAAGGAGATCTCGCGGCGGCTGCGCATCGGGCTCTCCACCGTCAAGAACCACGTCCACAGCCTGCTCGAGAAGCTCCAGGTCTCCCGCCGCGGCGCCGCCGCCGCCCGCCTGCGCGAGCCCGAGCCGCGCTGACGGTCTCCCGCCGCTCCACTCCGCCGGGTTCGCTCCTCCTCGCCCCTCACCCCGTCACGATGCCTTCTCCTCCCGAGAAGCACCCCGCCGGGCCGGCCGCCGGTCCCCGCACCTCCGGCTACCTGCTGCTGATGCGGCACGGACGGCGCGATCGGAGCTCCGCGGGGAGCGAGCGCGATCAGACGCTGGCGCCGGTCGGCGGCGAGCAGGCGGGGGAAGTCGCCGCGGCCCTGCGCGAGATCTGCGCGGGCGAGGGCGGCGTGGAGCGGATCACCATCGGCGAGGTCCTCCACGGGCACTACAGGGCGGCGGTCGAGACGGCCGAGATCGTCGCCCGCGCGCTCGAGTCTCCCGTCCCGCTGTCCGCTCTCGACGCGCTGGACCCGGAGAGCTTCCGGCGCGCCGTGGAAGACGGGTGCCGGACGGTCGTTCTCGACCTGTGCGGCCGGCTGCGCGGCCGGGGGGAGGAGAACGCCGTGCTCGCGGTCGGCCACCAGCCGCAGCTCGGGTGGATCGCGGAGGCGCTGACCGGGACGCCCGAGGCGGTCGCCGGCTGCGAGATCCTCTGCATCGAGATCTCCAGGCTGCGCGGAGGCGAGCTCCCGCGCCGCCGGGACTGCCGCCTGCTGTGGGCGCTCACGCCGTCGGCCGCCGACACGAAGGCGCTCCCGGAGCTGAAGGAGAAGATCGCGTCGAAGATGAAGGTGGCGGAGCTGCTGGGCGTGGTGATCGTCGGCCTGCTGGGCTGGTTCATCGGCAAGGCCTTCGACCGCGAGTTCCTGCCCTACCTGCAGACCAGCGGCGCGCTGCTGGCCCTGTTCGGGGCGGCGCTGGGGGCGCTGGCGGTGGCGTTCGTGCTCTACGTGCTGACGGTCTTCGCGTACGACGAGCTGCAGATGCCGGAGCGGTACTGGGGCGAGTCGGCGCGGCGCAAGCCGGGAGGCGGCTGGGCGCTACGCCGGCCGCCGAGCTCCGCCGCCCGCGTGCTGCACCGCAACATGATCCGCGCGTGGAGCCGGCTGTTCGTTCCGGCCACCCTGGCCCTGGGCGCGGGGCTGCTCCTGCTGGCCGCCGCGACCGTCGTGGTGGCGCGCACGCCGTCACCGGCGACGGACGGCGCGGGCGCGGCGGCACGGGTCGACACCGTGATCCGTGCCCCGGAGACAGGAGCTCTCTTCCCCCTTTCCGGCTGGACGGTATCGGCCGCGGCCGCCGTCGCCCTGCTCGCGGCCGTGCTCTGCGTCTACCTGTGGTTCACGGGCCGGCCGCGGCTGGGGACGCAGGACTGAGCCGGCCGCGGGCGCACCTCCTCCCCCGCTACCCTCCCTCCTCCTCTCTTCCCCCCGGCGTGCCGCGCGGGGGCGCGGGCGCGCGGCCGAAGCACAGCTCGTCTTCGTGGTAGTGCTCGATGCACCAGGCGGGCTCGCCGTCGAAGATCCAGGTGTCCCAGTCGACCTCGACCACCAGCGCGGCGTGCTTCGCCACGGCGGCGGCCGGGAGGCGGAGCATCGGCCGGAGCGCGTTGCTCCACATCACCCACACCGGCTCGCCGGGGCGGGCGGCGCCGGCCAGCAGCTCCCGCACCCGCTCCCCGGCCGCGTCGTAGTCGTGCACCGCCAGGCGGGTGCTCCCCGGCACCTTCTCCCAGTCGACGCGCCCCCAGGAGGCCACGGGGAAGGCGCGCTCCCACCGCTCCTGCGCCGCGCGGTGCTCCGCGTCCTCCGGCGGGAGGAGGCGGTAGGCCACGCCGTCGCGCTCCAGCTCGACCAGCAGGGGCTCCAGGAAGGGATCGCCGCGCTTCGTCATGTCGTGATGGACCGGTGAGACGGGACCGCCCGAGACAACTGCATTTCCCACGCAGAGACGCAGAGAAGCGGAGAACTCATCGCCCGGCGGGTTTTCCTCTGCTCCCTCTGCTTCCTCTGCGTGAGAGGCCCCTGGATCTAGATCCTCCGATCCCCCTTTCCTCCCGCCGGACCCGCGCCCCGCCCGGCTTCCCGCCGTCCTCCCCGCCCGGCTTCCCGCCGTCCTCCCCGCCCGGGGATCCCCTCGTCCCTCGCCCGGTCCCCGAAAGATCCGGGGCCCTCGACCCCGATCCCACCCGGGCCTTCCGGCCCATTGGCCCGCCGCGGCGGCGCGCGCAGAGTACGGGCGTGCCGGCGCCCTCCACCCGGACCCCGCCCGTGCCGCGAACCCGACTGCTCCTCGCCGCCGTCCCGCCCCTGCTCGCCGACATCGTGCGCGACGCGCTGGCGGAGGAGCCCGGGGTCGAAGTGGTGGGGAGCGCCGCGGGAGACCTCTTCGACGCCGTGGCCGCGAGCGGCGCCCACGTGGTGCTCGCCGAGAACGGCGGCGGCGGCCTTTCCGACCTCCACCTGCGCCTGATGTACCGCTACCCGCGCCTCAAGCTGCTCACCGTGAGCCCCGACGGGCGCCGCGTCGCCCTCTGGCGGCTGGTCCCCGAGCGGCGCGTGCTCTCCGACCCCACCCCGCGCGGGCTCGCCGAGGCCGTGCGCCGGGCCGCCGAGGAGGGCTAGGGCCATGGCGGGCTTCCAGTGCATCGCGGCCACGGGGAAGAGCCTGGAGCGGCTCATCAACGCCTGCTTCACGGAGCAGAGCCCGATCCCCGACGGCGACGCCACCGTGCGCGCCGTGCTGATCCGCACCGACGACCTGGAGCAGATCGGCGGCTCGGGGAACGTCATCACCCCGCCGGCGCTCTCCATCTTCCTCTACCGCGTGGACTTCAACAAGGCCATGCGCGCCGGCTGGTCGGCCGTGGGGAGCCTGAACGGGCGGGCGTACCTCCCGCTCGACCTGCACTTCATGATCACCCCCTGGGCCTCCAACGCCGAGCACGAGCTGCAGATCCTGGGGCGCGCCATGCAGTGCCTGGAAGAGCACCCCAGCCTCACCGGCCCCCTGCTCTCCGAGGACGGCGGCTGGGCCCCGGGCGACTCGGTGCAGGTGGTGATGGAGGAGGTGCCCACCGAGGCGGTGATGCGCACCTTCGACTCGCTCCCCCACGACTACAAGCTGAGCGTCCCCTACGTGGCCCGCGTGGTCCGGCTCGACAGTCTGCACGCCGCACCGCCCACCGAGACCGTCACCGTGATCGCGGGGCTCACTCCCGCCCCCGCGCCGTGAACGAGTTCCTGGGCTCCGCCTTCAGCGAGCGGGTCGTGCGGCTGGCCCTGGGGCTCGAGCCCACCGACCCCGTGCGCGCCGCGCGCGTGGGCACCGTGCTGGACGTGGCCGTGGACGGGATCCCCTTCCCCCTGGCGCGCACGCGCCGCGACCCCGCCGTGCCGTGGTGGAAGGGGCAGGACGTGCTCACCCGCATCGGGCGCCGCCGCAGCTGCCGCCACGTGCTCCTCTTCCGCGATGGCGTGGAGCCCACGGTGGACGTGCGGCTCGTGGACGACTCCCGCCGCTACGTGCCGCGGCGGCTGAGCATCCCCCTCCCCAACCCGCCCCCGCCCGGGCGCCCCGGGCGCGTCTGCCGGCCGGCGCTCTTCCCCGGCGCCGCGTACGACGTGCCGGCCGGGGCGGTGGGGGTGCGCGGCACGGTGCGGCGCGGCGGCCCCACCGGCCCGCCGCTGCGCTGGGCCCGGGTGGAGGCGCGGCGCACCTCCGACAGCGCGCTGGCGGGGCGCGCCCACGGCGACGACCGCGGCGAGTTCCTCCTGCTGCTGGGGGCGGCGGCGGTGCGCGGGGTGGAACTCTCGCTCCCGGTCGAGGTGACGGTGACCGTGTTCGGGCCCACCACGCCCCTGGACCCCGCCACGGTGCCCGGCTCGGACGTGGACCCGCTCTGGGACCTCCCCCTGGAGGTGGTGGACCCCGCGCCAGCGGGGCAGGCGCTGGAGTTCCTGGCCGACCCGGTGCTCGACGGCGAGGAGCACCCCCCCGGCTACGTGAGCGGCGCCAGCCGGGCCCTGCAGCTGGAGCTGGACGGGCTGGAGAGTGTGGATTTCGAGTTCAACTGAAGGCGGCAGCCAGCCAAGGAGCGAGACGATGCCCGAATACCTGGCCCCCGGGGTCTACGTCGAAGAGGTGAGCTTCCGCTCGAAGAGCATCGAGGGCGTGCCCACCAGCACCACCGGGATGTGTGGGATGACGCGCTACGGCCCCGTGCAGTGGGGGACGGTGCTCACCGCCCCCACCACCAGCGAGCCGCGGCTCATCACCAGCTTCACCGAGTTCGAGCGCGTCTACGGCGGGCTGGAGCCGCTGCAGCTGGGCGACGTGGGCGAGCGCATCCCGTTCCTGGCGCACGCGGCGCGCGCCTTCTTCCTGAACGGCGGGAAGCGCCTGTACGTCTCGCGCGCCGAGAACGGCGGCGCCGCCGCGTCGGTGGCCTCGGGCGCCATCGCCGCCACCTGGCGGGCGCGCTGGCCGGGCGCCTTCGGCAACGTGCTGGTGCAGGTCTCGGTCAAGCGCGGCAGGAACGTGGCCAGCGGCAGCGGCGCCACCATGCGGGCCAACGGGGTGCGCACGGGGGCCGTGCTGGAGCAGTACGACGTGGCCGGCGGCGACACCGTGCGCGGCCTGGACCCGGTGACCCGCCAGCCGCTGCCGATCGACGGCGGCCGACTCATCTACGTGAGCGTCGACGCCGACGGGGTCCAGAGCTACTTCGACTCGGGCGGCGCCACCACGCTCACCGGCGACACCCTGGTGCCGGTGGAGGTCAACGTCTCGGTGGTGGTGGACGCCGAGCGGGTCGACTTCTACCCCGAGCTGGCCTTCGACCCGCGCCAGAAGCGCTACATCGGCCGCATCCTGCAGAAGGACGACCCGGCCGACGAGAACGCGGTGGTGTGGCTGGACTGGACCCCCGACGACACCGACGAGACCACGCTGGCCGCCTCGGCGCTGGAGCTGGCCGGGGGGCTGGTGGGCGGGCGGCTGGAGAACGGCGACGACGGCGACCTGATCACCGACGTCGAGCTGGCGGGCGAGCCGGCCGACCTGGACAACCCTCTGGTGAAGGCCACGGGGCTGGAGGCGCTGGCCGAGATCGACGACATCGCCATCGTGGCCGCGCCCGACGCCGCCACCATGGCCGACCCCTTCGTGGCCGCGTCGGCGCTGGTGTCGCACGCCGACGTGCCGCAGCACTACCGGATCGCGGTGGTCGACGGGCCGCGCGAGGCGTCGATGAACGACATCCGCGACTTCCGCGGGCGCTTCGACAGCAAGTACGCCGCGCTCTACCACCCCTGGATCGAGGTGCTGGACCCGCTGGAGCGCGCCGCGCAGGGGGCCCCGCCGCGCAAGCTGCTCCTGCCGCCCTCGGGCTTCGTGACCGGGATCTACGCCCGCAGCGACATCGAGCGCGGGGTGCACAAGGCGCCGGCCAACGAGATCGTGCGGGGGCTCACCCGCTTCGAGGCCAACATCAACAAGGCCCGCCAGGACGTGCTGAACCCCGAGGGGATCAACGCGCTGCGCTTCTTCGAGGGCCGCGGCAACCGGGTGTGGGGCGCGCGGACGATGAGCTCCGACCCGGAGTGGAAGTACGTCAACGTGCGCCGGCTCTTCATCTTCCTAGAGCACTCCATCGACAAGGCCACGCAGTGGGCGGTGTTCGAGCCCAACAACGAGCGGCTCTGGGCCAACATCCGGCGCACGATCGAGGACTTCCTGCTGGTGCAGTGGAGGAACGGGGCGCTCCTGGGCGAGAAGCCCGAGCAGGCGTACTTCGTCCGCTGCGACCGCACCACCATGACGCAGAACGACCTGGACAACGGGCGGCTGATCGTGCTGATCGGCGTGGCCCCGGTGAAGCCGGCGGAGTTCGTGATCTTCCGCATCGGCCAGTGGACGGGCGACGCCATCAACCCGACGAGCTGAGGAGGGAGTGAGCCATGCCGACTTTCCGCGAGAACCCGTACGGGGCGTTCAACTTCCTCGTCTCCATCGACGGCATCGACGGCTCGGAGGGGAGCATTCTGGGCGGCTTCTCCGACGTGAGCGGGCTGGGGACGGACGTGAACTACTCCGAGTATCGCAACGGCAACGAGAAGTTCAACACCGTGCGCAAGATCCCCAACACGCACAAGCCCGACGACGTGACGCTGAAGCGGGGCGTGATCGGGTCCACCAACCTGTGGGAGTGGCTGCGGGGGGTGCGCGACGGCACCGCCGCCCCGCGCGCGGTGAGCATCACGCTCATGGACGAGGCGCGCAACGCGGTGGCAACCTGGCGGCTGCGCAACGCCCAGCCGAAGAAGTGGACCGGCCCCACGCTGGCCGCCAAGGGCGGCGGCGAGGTGGCGATGGAGGAGCTGTCGCTGGTGCACGAGGGGATCGAGTTCGAATGAGTCCTTAGTGCTTTAGTGCTTAGTCCTCGGTGCTGAGTGCCAGGTACGACGCCGAGGACTGAGCACTAAGGACTAAAACACTAAGCACTAAAGGACGTCGCACTTCGCACCTCGCACTTCGCACTGGAGTTCATGCGGGAACGACTGCTCCTCGGCGCCCCCGGGGTCTACCCCCTGCCGGACGAGCCGGTGCGCGCGCTCACGGGCGTGCGCATGGACGTGGCCGCCTTCGTGGGCGTGGCCCCGCGCGGGCCCGCGCGCCTGCCCGCCTTCACGGCGTCGTGGGCCGAGCCGCCCCGCGGGCCCGCCGCGCCCACGCTCGGCTTACGCTCGGTGGCCGTCCCCGTGGAGAGCTGGAGCGCCTACCGCCGGCTCTACGGCGGCTTCGAGGGGCCGGGGCTCCTCCCCTACGCGGTGGCCGCCTTCTTCGAGCAGGGCGGGCGGCGCGCCTACGTGGTGCGCGTGGTCCACGACTACGGCGAGGGGATCGCTTCCAACGAGCACGGGACGGCCTTCGGCGACGTGAGGGGCGCCACGCCGCGGCTGGGGGGGACGCTCCGGCTCCGGGCCCGGGACGAGGGGAGCTGGGGGAACCGGCTGCGCGCCACCCTCTCCTTCCGCGTGCGGCCGCTCCCGTTCGAGGACGCCCCCACCACCGCGGCCGAGATCGTCCCCACCGCCCAGACGCCCGTGCCGGCGGGGACGCTGCTGCGGCTCTGGCTGGCGGGCGGCGTGGCCGAGCTGCGCTTCGTGAGCACCGTGCGCGACGAGTGGGACCCGGAGGACCCGGTGCGGCGGCGGGTCTCCGTACTGGAGTCGGCGGCCGCCTCCAAGCCCGAGCGGGTGGAGGTGGTGGAGGCGGACCTGGCGGTGGTCGACCTGGCCGACGACGGGATCGAGCGCGCCGAGGTGCACGAGCGGCTGGGGCTCTCGGCGCTGCACCCGCGCTGGATGGCGGCCGTGCTCTACCGCGACTCGTCGCTCGTCTACCCCGACCCGGCCTGGATCGAGGACGACCTGGAGGTGGACGACCCCAAGCTGCGCCCGCCGCCCGCGCCGCCCTCGCCCCAGTTCACCTGCGGGCGCGACCGCTACGAGGCCATCGTCCACGACGACTTCTTCGACGGCCGCTGGACGCCGGGCGACGAGCAGCCGCGGAGCGGGATCCACGCCCTGGTGGAGCTGGACGACCTCTCCATCGTCTGCGTCCCCGACCTGTACTCGCCGGAGCCGCTGGCCGGGCGCAAGGACGCGGCCGACGTGAGCCTCGCCGGGCCCGCGTTCGAGCCCTGCGTGGAGCTGGCGGTGGAGCCGGAGCCGCCCTCCTCCGGCGTGGACTGCCCGGACGGGCCGGCGGAGCCCGACGGGTCGGCCGGGGAGCTGGTCGCGCTGCACCTCGACCCGGAGCTCGACTTCGACGAGATCGTCGCGCGGCAGCAGCAGGTGGTGGACCTGGCGGAGGAGCTGCGCTCGTGGGTGGTGCTGCTCGACGTCCCCCCGGGGCTCCCCCACCGCAGGGTGCTGGAGTGGCGCGCGCGGTTCTCGAGCTGGTGGGCGGCGGGCTACCACCCGTGGCTGCGCGTCTCGCGCCCCGACGACGAGCGCGACCCGCTGGTCTCCGTCCCGCCCTCGGCCTTCGCGGCGGGGATCGTGGCGAAGCAGGAGATCGCCTTCGGGGTGCCGCACGGGCCGGCCAACGCGCGGGTGGTGGGCGCGGTGTCGGTGCTGGACCGGGTGAGCCCCGCGCGCCACGACGAGCTGCACCAGCAGGCGGTGAACGTCTTCCTCCCCGAGCGCGACGGGATCGTGCTCACCGCCGGGCGCACCCTCTCGCGCGACCCGCTCTGGCGGCAGCTCTCGGTGCGCCGGCTGATGACCATGCTGGGCCGGACCCTCCTGCAGCAGATGCAGTGGACCGTCTTCGAGCCCAACAGCGCGGCGCTCCGCGACGAGCTCCGGCGGCTGCTGGAGCTCTACCTGGGGCAGCTCTTCACCGCCAACGCCTTCCGCGGGCAGACGCCGGCCGAGGCCTTCTTCGTCAAGTGCGACGAGGAGCTGAACCCGCCGTACGAGGTGGACCAGGGGCGGCTCTTCTGCCACGTGGGCGTGGCCCCGGCCGAGCCGCTGGAGTTCATCGTCCTCAAGCTCTCGCGCGGGGGCGACGGCACCCTGGTGACGGAGGAGTGAGATGGCCGTCGACGCCGCCCACCGCCTGGCGGGCACCTTCAACTTCCGCGTGTCGCTCCGCAAGAGCGCCGCGGCCGAGTCGGGGCAGTCGGGGACCACGGGCGCCGCCGGGGCCACCGCGGGGATCTCCGCCAGCATTTCCGTGGAGATCTCCCTGGGGAGCTCCGCGGGGGGCGAGTCGCTCGGCGACGGCGGCTTCCAGGAGTGCTCGGGGCTCGAGGTCGAGATGGACGTGCAGGAGCTGCAGGAGGGCGGGCGCAACAACGGGGTGATCCGCCGCGTGGGGCGGGGGAAGTACACCAACCTGGTGCTCAAGCGCGGGATGTTCTACGGCAGCGACAACCGGGTGAACACCGCGCTCTGGGCCTGGCTGCAGGGGGTGCTGAACGGGGTGCGCCCCGTGGCCCGCTACGACGGCACCATCCAGGTGCTTGGGTTCGACGGCGCCACCGTGCTGGCCACCTGGACCTTCACCCGCGGCCTCCCGGCGAAGGTCTCCGGCCCGCAGCTGAACGCCAAGACCGGCGACGTGGCGATCGAGGAGCTCCACATCGCGCACGAGGGGCTGCAGCTGGCGCTGTAAGGAACGGCATAGCTCACACAGAGGACACAGAGAACACAGAGGAAAGCGAGACCGGAGCGACGCATCGGATGCAGTTTCTCCGTGTCCTCCGTGTCCTCTGTGTGAGACCTGAAAGCAGTTGAGGCACCGGCAACCACTCGGGAGGACGCGTGGCGGCACTCGAGAAGGCGAAGCTGATCAAGCTCAGCAACGACTCCAAGGACACCGAGCTGGAGACGATCACCGTCCAGTTCAACCCGGCGTCGCTGCGCCTCACGCTCACCAACAACACCGAGGGGGGCGCGCAGAAGGGGCGCACCGCGCAGCAGTTCACCGGCAACTCGGCCACCGAGCTCTCCTTCGACCTGGTGTTCGACACCGCCGACGAGACGGGCGGGGGCGGTGAGCCGCGCAACGTGCGCGAGAAGACGGCCAAGGTCGAGCAGTTCGTGCTCCCCCAGGGGCCCGCCGGGAAGCGCCAGTCGCCCCCGCGGGTGAAGTTCGAGTGGGGCGGGCTTGAGATCAAAGGCGTCATCAGCACGGTGTCGCTCGACTTCGACCTCTTCGCCGAGAACGGCTTCCCGCTCCGCGCCAAGATGAGCGTCTCCATCAAGGAGCAGAACGCCGACTACCAGCTGATGAAGTCGGGCCCCGGCTCCAGCAAGGAGGGCAACGCCCCCTCCGCCACCGGGGGGATCGGCTTCGGGATGCCGGGGAGCCTGGGGCTGGGGCTCAACCTGGGCCTCGGCGTGGGGCTGGAGCTGGGCCTCTCGGCGGACTTCACCCTGGAGGCGATGGCGGGGGAGAGCCTGGCCGACTTCGCCGCGCGCGTGGGGGTGGACCCCGGCGCCTGGCGCGGGCTGGCCGCCGGGGTCGACGGCACCCTCTCGCTCGAGGCGGGGGTGGAGATCGACGTCGACACCTCGCTCAACCTGAGCGCCGGCGTGGGCGTCAGCACCGGCTTCGGGGCCGACGTGGGCGCCTCGCTCGAGGCCTCGCTGGGGCTGGAGCGCTCGGGCTCGCTCTCCGCCGGGGCCGGGGCGGGCGCCACCCCCGCGGCCTCGTCCGGCTTCGCGCTCTCCGCGGCCGGGGGCGTGGGCGCGGCGGTCGAGACGGTGCGCATCGCCAAGGCCGAGGCCGCCGCGGGGTCCGCCATCCGCTCCTTCGGCGCGGCGGGCGCCAGCGCCACCGCCAGCGTCCCCTCGGGGGGAACCAGCGCGCTCGCCTCCGGCGCGGCCGCGTCCTACGTGCCCACCGCGCCGGCCGCCCCGTCCCCCTATCCCGAGGGGGCCACGGTGATCTCCGTCGAGCCCGAGTCGGCTTCCGCCGCGTCGACCGCCACCCCGGCCGCGTACGCGCCGCCGCGGGCGGACCCGCGCGCGGTGAGCTACGGCTTCGGGGTGCCGCTCCGGCCGCTGGTGAGCGGGGCCGCGCAGGCGCGCTCCGGCGTGGTGGCGCTGCGCCCGTACTACAGCGCCGCCGAGGTGCCGGTCACCCGCGACCCCACCATCCCGCCCTGGGAGCAGCTCCCCGCCGCCTCCACCACGCGCGAGCTCCCCTCCGGCGGCCCGGTGCGGCGGAAGAAGGTCGGCGGGTCGACGTCCGGTCCCGGTGATTTCCCGGCGGCGACCGGATTGACGAAGTCCGAGACGAGGCAGCGCCCGCGCGGCGCCCGCACGGGGTGCGGGTGCGGCTGCGGGCCGGGAGGGAAGCAGAGATGAGCGTGCGCGTCGACGAGCTCTCCACCGAGGTCACCGCCGAGGCGGCCCCCACCACCGGGGCGGAGAGCGGCGCCCAGGCGATGGAGTGGCAGGAGCAGGAGAAGGCGGCCGCCGCGGCCATGCGGCTGCTGCGCGACGGCCTGCGCACCCGCGCCCACGGGTTCGATGACTGAGCCGATCTTCTACTCGGCCGAGCCCGTCTTCCAGGTGGACGGCACCGTGACCGGCGAGCTCGCGCGCGACTGCCTGCGCCTGGAGGTGGAGGAGACCACCGAGGGGCTGAAGACGCTCACGGTGCGGGTGGCCGGCACCCCCGCCCACCCTGACACGCCCGAGGTCCCCGAGCGCTGGCTGGACGGTAGCCTGGTCGACTTCGGGAAGAAGATCGACCTGGCGCTGGGCCCCAGCGGCACCGCCCGCACCGTCTTCCGCGGCCTGGTGAGCGCCATCGAGGCGGTGTGGGCCGAGACCCGCGAGCCCCAGGTGGTGCTCTTCGCCGAGGACCGGCTGATGGACCTGCGCATGACGCGGCGGATGCGCACCTACGAGAACCAGAGCGACGCCGACATCGCCAGCGAGATCGCCTCGCAGCACGGCCTCTCGCCCCAGGTGAACGCGGACGGGCCCACCTACGACGTGGTGCAGCAGTGGGGGCAGAGCGACCTGGCCTTCCTGCGCGAGCGCGCCGGGCGCATCCAGGCCGAGGTGTGGGTCGACGACGACACGCTGCACTTCGAGAGCCGCTCCAGCCGCACGGGCACCGAGATCACCCTGGTGCAGGGGAACCAGCTGCTGGACGTGGCGCTGCGCGCCGACCTGGCCCACCAGCGCACCAAGGTGCAGGTGAGCGGCTACGACGCGAAGGACCGCGACACCATCGACGAGAGTGCGGAGGGCGACGTGGTGCAGGCCGAGGTCACGGGCGGGAAAACGGGGCCCGACGTCCTGCAGCGGGCCTTCGGCGAGCGGGTGAGCCGGCGCGTGCGCGACGTGCCGCTCACCGACGGCGAGGCGCGCGAGTGGGCCCGCGCCGAGATGCTGCGCCGCGCGCGCGGCTTCGTGACGGCGGTGGGGACCACCAACGGCACGCCGGAGATGGTGGTGGGGAGCCGGCTGTCGCTGGAGCGGGTGGGCGCGCCCTTCAACGGCGGGGGCTACTACGTGACCCGCGTGCGCCACAGCTACGACCGCGAGAGCGGCTTCCGCACCCGCTTCGAGGCCGAGCGCGCCACCGTGAACGAGGGGACCTCGTGAGCGGGCCGCGCGCCGCCGGGCCGCCGCTGCACTGGGGCGTCTACCCGGCCATCGTCACCGACGTGGTGGACCCCGAGCGGATCGGGCGCATCCAGGTGCGGCTCCCCTGGCTCGGGAGCGACGACGGCGAGGTGCGCGCCTGGGCCACCCTGCTCACGCCGTACGCCGACGACGACCAGGGGTTCGAGGCGCTCCCCGCGGTCGACACGCAGGTGGTGGTGGCCTTCGAGGCCGGGGACCTGCGCCGCCCCTACATCGTGGGCAGCTGCTGGAACGGGAAGGAGGCGCTCCCCGAGGAGGCCGACGCGCAGAACAACAAGCGGCTGATCAAGTCGCGCGCGGGGAGCCTGCTGGAGTTCGACGACACCGCCGGCGCGTTCAAGGTCACGCTCTCCATGAAGAGCGGGCACAAGCTGGTGCTGGATGACGGCGCGCAGCAGGTGACTTTGAGCCACTCCAACGGGTGCACCATCACCATGGACGCCGCGGGGAACGTGAAGATCAACGCCAACGTGGCCGTGGACGTGACCGCCAGCGTGATGAACGTGCACGCGCCGGTGGCCAACTTCGACGGGGTGATCAACTGCCAGACCATCGTCTGCAGCGTGGGCGTGGTCTCGCCGATGTACACCCCCGGCGCCGGCAACATCTGGTGAGCGGCACGATGAGCCCCGTCGCCGTCGCCGCGGTTCGCGGTGTGTCTCGTAGGGGCGAGCATGCGAGTCCGAGCACAGGCTGCACCTGCGCGAAAGGCCGCCTGCCGCGCACGAGCCAGCATCCGCCGGTCGAGGCATGCCTCGACCCTACGGATTCCCCGAGCAGAGTCGCATCAACCGCCCCAGGACGGGTGTGAGGCGATGGCCAACTGCGACGACCGTCCCTGGAAGCTGATCGCCCCCTGGTGGCGCTGGCCGAAGCTCGTCCCGCAGACGCCGGGCGCGCCGAAGCGCGACGTGCGCTCCACCCGGCCGGTGGTGCAGAAGTACGACACCTCCGACCCGGTGAGCCTCTTCGTCAAGGAGCCGCAGAAGTCGCTCCTCTACGGCGACGACGACATCGTGCAGAAGGTGGTCGCCGGGCCCGACGTGAAGCCGTCGAAGACGCTGTCGCGCTACTCGCTGCAGCCCACGGGGGTGCGCAAGCTCTTCCTCCCCACCCACAAGCGCTTCTACCTGGTGGTGTGCGAGCTCCACTGCGACCAGGCGGGGCTGCCCAGCGTCTCCCGCGACAAGGTGTGCGAGGCCGGCTTCGTGGTGCGCCGCTGCCGCCTCTCCTTCCGCAGGGAGCACGCGGCGCTGGCCGCCGAGCTGGTGCAGAAGGCCGGGGCGCTGACCGCGCAGCTGGCGAAGGTCGAGCGCTCCGGGCAGCAGCGCGTGCTCAAGAAGCGGCACCGGGTGACCAAGGGCGGCGTCTTCGGCGCCATGGCCGGGGCGGCGCTGGCGCCCGCGAAGTCGAAGCTGGCCCAGGCGCTGGACGCGAGCACGGCCGCCAAGCGCGCGGAGCTGCAGACGCAGCTCGCCGCGGTGCGCGCCGACATCGCCAAGTGGAAGGTCGACGCGGACGCCGTGACCCTCGCCGAGGGGTGGGTGCCCTCGGGGACGGAGAACGTGGGCAGCTGGCAGGTGGTGGGCGAGACGCCGGAGGAGGTCACCGAGCAGGTCTATCCCCTCTACCCGCTGGTGGCCGACCCCCGGACGGCGGGGCACGACGCGGAGGGGAAGACGCTCTACTTCGGGATGCTCCCCGTCTCCAGCCGCGAGGTGGAGGCGGGCGGCACCGCGCGCTTCGACGACGCCAGCCGCTACCAGGTGCGCTGCTACGTCCGCCGCCACCGGTGCGACTGCCCGAAGACGGGGGAGAGGAACGACTGCGGCGGCGAGCTGGTGTGGAGCGAGGCGAGCGACGTCTTCCAGCTGGCGGCGCCGTTCGACCCGGTGGGGACGGGGAACCACCCCGTCACCATCCAGCTCCCCGACATCCCGGCGCTGGCGGCCACGGTGGGCGCGCGGCTGCCGGTGCAGATGGTCTCCCCCGCGGGCTCGGCGATGAGCTTCCAGGTGGACGACGACAAGCCCGTGGACGGCAGGCTGGGCGAGCTGCCGCAGATCTGCTTCATCTCCATCCCGCTCATCACCATCGTCGCCACCTTCGTGTTCATGCTCTTCCTGCCGATCGTGGTGTTCGTCTTCCAGCTCTGGTTCCTGCTGGGGCTGAGGTTCTGCATCCTCCCCAGCGTCTCCTTCAGCGCGGGGGCCGAGCTGCACGCCGACATCGAGGGCGAGCTGGGGCTGCACGTGGGCGCCGAGCTCGACGTGCTGCTGGCGGCCGACATCGGGCTGGCGGGGCTGGGCGACTCGGGGCTGAAGGACACCAACTTCGACGGCACGCTGGACACGGCCGACCTGCAGGACCCCGCCTTCGCCGATTCGGACTCGCCGCCGGCGCAGATCAGGGCGGCGTACACCACCGAGGCGCTCCGGTCGCTCAGGGACCAGGTGGCGACGGACCGCAGCGACGAGGTGGAGGCGGGCTCCGTGCTGGTCGGCCTGGCGTACGAGCCGCGCGTGGAGCGCTGGGAGGTGGGGGCGTGAGCCGCGTGGCCGAGCGGCTGGGGCGGGGGTGGCGCTTCCCCGTGGCCCCGCGCGGGGGCGACCTGCAGTACGAGGAGGGCGCCGAGAAGGTGCGCCAGGCGCTCTGGATCGTGCTGGACACCGAGCCGGGCGAGCGGGTGATGCGCCCCACCTTCGGGTGCGGGCTGCGCCGCTTCCTGATGAAGCCCAACACCGCCGCCACCCGGGCCCTCATCCAGCAGGCCGTGGCCGAGGCGATCGGCCGCCACGAGCCGCGCGTGTCGGTGCAGGAGGTGCGCGCCGAGCCGGGCGACGACGCCGCGATGGTGCTGGTGCACGTGGGCTACACGCACGTCCGCGACGGGAAGCCGGGGAACCTGGTGTACCCGTTCTACCTGGAGTGAGGGCGCATGCCGCTCCCGACCCCGATCCTCGACGACCGCTCCTGGCAGCAGCTCCGCGACGAGCTGGTCCGCCGCATCCCGGTCTACACCCCGGAGTGGACGGACCACAACCCGAGCGACCCCGGGATCACGCTGCTGGAGCTGTTCGCCTTCCTGGGCGAAAACCTGCTCTTCCGCTTCAACCAGGTCCCCGAGGCCACCCGGCTGGAGTTCCTGCGCCTGCTGCAGGTGCCGCTCCGCCCGGCGCGGCCCGCGCGGGCCATGCTGGCGCTCACCACCACCGGGGCGGAGGTGCTGGTCGCCAGGGGGAGCGAGGCGAAGGCGGGGAGCACCGCCTTCGAGACGCAGGACGAGGTGAAGGCGTGGCCGCTCTCGGCGCGCGCCGTGGCCAAGCTCACCTCGGGCGAGCCGGAGACCGAGGAGGCGCGGGTCTTCGCGGCCGCGGCGGTCTCCGCGCGCGAGCTGGCCGAGGACGAGACGCCCGCCTACTACGTGGCCGAGGTGCTGGGCGACGACCCCACCGTCCCCGGCTTCCAGGCGGTGGACTTCGGGGCCACCGTGGACGGCATCCTCTGGATCGCCGTCTTCAAGACCAGGGACACCGACGTGGGGCGCCTGGGCGACGCGGTGGTGAACCTGGGCTTCATCCCCGACCCCGTCGTCCTCACCATGGACGAGGTGGACCCCTGCCCCGGCGCGGACGGCGAGAGCCCCACCGACGAGGTGGCGTGGGAGGTCTCCACCGCGGCGCTCACCGACGCCGGCGAGCCGGTCTACCGGCCGCTCACCGTGGTCGGCGACACCACGCGCGGGCTGTCGCAGCAGGGCGTCGTCCGCCTCCGCCTGCCTACCGAGACGCCGCTGCGCCCGGAGGACCCGCCGCCCGCCGAGCCCGACCCGCGGCGCCCCGGCTTCCCGGCGGTGGAGGAGGTGCTGGAGGGGACGGGCGCGCTCCCCCCCGTGCTGGAGGACGAGGCGCTGGCGGCGGAGCTCCTCTTCTGGATCCGCGGCTACCGGCGCCGGAGCGACCGCCCGCTGGAGCGCGTGACCTGGGTGGGGATGAACGCCGCCGAGGTGCTGCAGGTGCGCACCGCGCGCACCGAGCTGCTGGGGACGGGCACCGGCGACGCGGGGCAGGCGTACGCGCTGGTGCACTCCCCCGTGCTGGCGGACTCGCTCGTGGTCGAGGTCGAGGAGCCGGGGGGGTGGACCCGCTGGGCCGAGGTGGACGACTTCTCCGCCAGCGGCCGCGACGACCGCGTCTACACGGTGGACCTGGAGGCGGGCACCGTCCGCTTCGGCGACCGCACGCGCGGGCGGCCGCCGCGCATCGGCGAGCGGATCCGCGCGAAGGAGTACCGCTACGGCGGCGGGACGGCCGGCAACGTGGCCGCCAAGGCGATCAGCAAGGTCTCGGTGGGCGGGGTGAAGGCGTCGAACCCGCGCCCGGCGTTCGGCGGGGCCGACGCGGAGGAGGTGAAGGACGCCGTGGAGCGCATCCCCGGCGAGCTGCGCCGCCGCGACCGGGCGGTCACCCGCGACGACTTCCGCGAGCTGGCGCTGCAGACGCCGGGGGCGAGCGTGGGCCGCGCCGAGGTGCTGCCGCGCTTCCACCCGCCCACCCGGCTGCGCGAGGCCGCGGGCGTGGTCACCGTCGTGGTCTGGCCCCGGGAGGACGCGCTGCACCCGAACGCGCCGCTCCCCGACCGCGACCTGCTGCGCTGCGTCTGCGCCTGGCTCGACCAGCGGCGGCTGGTGACGACGGAGCTCTACGTCGTCCCGCCGACCTACCGCAAGGTGGCCGTCTCCGTGGGGCTGGTAGTCAAGCCCGGCTTCGGGGTGGAGGCGGTGCGCGCCTGGGTGGAGCTGGTGCTGCGACAGTACCTGGCCCCGCTCCCGCCGTACGGCCCCGCGGGCGAGGGGTGGCCGCTCGGCCGGCGCGTGCACGGCCCCGAGCTGGAGGCGGCGGCGCTGCAGGTGGAAGGCGTCGAGTATCTCGAAGGGCTGGAGGTGGCGCGCTGGGTGGAGGGCGGCTCCGGCGGGGGCTCGTGGGTGGAGGGGACGGTGGAGCTGGAGCCGTGGGAGGTCCCCGAGCTGGCCGAGATCACCGTGGTGGAGGGCGCCCCGCTGGCCCCCGGCGAGCAGCTGGCGCCGCCGGACCTGGGGACGGGCGTGGCGGTGCCGATCCCCACGCTGCGCGAGGAGTGCTGAGGTGAGCAGCATCCGCCCCTTCGCGCTGGTGGACGGCGGCGACTCGTGGGCCCGCGCCAGCCACCACTACACCTTCCTGGAGCTGGAGGAGGGGGTGGTGGAGCTCGCCTGGACGCCGCCCGGCGAGGGCCAGGCGCCCGCGGGCCCGCCCCCCGCGCCCGCGGGGCTGGCCTTCGACGCACAGTGCCGCCTGTACCGGAGCGACCCCGCGGCCGGGCAGGTCGCGCGCACCCACTGGAGGCCGTCCACCCCGCTGGGCCGGCACGCCGCGCTCCCGCCCGAGGTGGAGCTGTTCGAGCCCCTTCCCGAGGAGCCGGAGGGCGACTTCGCGCCCGAGGCGCCCGGCGGGGGGCCGCTGGCCGGGCCGCGCGGGCTGGCGGTGGACGTGGACGACCGCCTCTTCGTGGCCGAGACGGGCGCGGGGCGCATCCTGGTGTTCGACCTCTGGAGCCGGCGCCTGCTGCGCACCGTGCCGACCCCGCCGGGGACGCGGCCGCTGGACCTGGCGGCCGACGGGCACACGGTGTGGGCGGTGCTGGAGGGCTCCCCCGTGCTGCTGAAGCTCACCGCGCGCACGGGGCCCGAGCTGGTGCCGCTCCCGCCCGAGGTGCTGGCCCCCACGCGCGTCGCCGTCTCCCCCGAGGGCGAGCTGGCGGTGCTGGTGGGCGCGGGGACGGCGCTCGCCACCGTGGTCCCGGTCGGCCGCCCGCACGACGTGCTCCCCGTGCCGCGGGCGACGGACATCGAGTGGGAGTCGGACGACGTGCTGGTGGCCGCCCGCTTCCCCGGCGAGACCTTCCGCCGCTTCCGGCTGGTGCCCGGGGCCACGGAGGAGCAGCTCCCGCTGATGGCGCGCGGCTACGACGGGATGGGGATCGCGCGCGCGCCGGACGGGCGCATCGGCTTCTGGACGGCGCACGGCTTCCGCCCGGCCGCCACCGCGCGCGTCCGCTACGCGCAGCGGGGGCTGGTGATGACCTACCGCCTCGACGCGGGCGAGTACCAGAGCCAGTGGGGGCGGCTCTTCCTGGACGCCTGCGTCCCGGCGGGGACGGCGCTGCGGGCCGCCTTCTTCACCACCGACGAGGTGTTCGACGAGCCGGCGCTGAACCGCGCGCTCCCGGGGAACCTGCCGTCGTACACCGTGCACCGCTTCGACCTCTCGCCGGCCATGCCGCCGATGTCGCTGCTCCCCGAGGACGAGAACCACGAGGTCCTCCCCCAGGACGACTCCGCCTGGCGGCCCCTGCACCGGCGCGAGAGCGGGCGCGAGCTGGCCTGGGCGTTCCCCCAGCGCGGCGACACCTTCGTCACCTACGAGGCGCCGGTGGACGCCGGGCCCGGGCGCTTCCTCTGGGTGGCGCTGGAGCTCACCGGGAACAGCCGGGTGAGCCCGCGGGTGCGCTCGCTGCGCGCGGAGCGCAGGGGCCACGACTACCTGCGCCGCATCCCCAAGACCTTCTCGCGCGACCCGGTCGACGCCGACTTCCTGCGGCGCTACCTGGCGATCTTCGAGGGGCTGCTGGGCGAGCTGGAGAACGAGGCGGCCCACCGCGAGTACCTGCTCGACCCCCACGGCACGCCCGAGGACCTCCTCCCCTGGCTGGCCAGCTTCCTGGGGATGGCGCTGGACGAGCGCTGGCCGGCGGCGGCGCGGCGGACGCTGGTGGCCGAGGCCGCCCGGCTCTTCCGCTTCCGCGGCACGGTGCCGGGGCTCGCGCGCTTCCTGGAGATCTACCTGGGCGAGCCCGTGATCGTGCTGGAGCACTTCCGGCTACGGGGGATGGGGGGCGGGATCGTGGGCGAGGCGGGGCCGCCGGTGTCGCGCGCGGTGCTGGGCGGCGGCTTCCGCGTGGGCGGCGCCGTGGGCGACCCCGGCGAGTCGCCGCTCACCGGGACCACCGAGGACGCCTTCGCCACGCACGCGCACCGCTTCAGCGTGATGGTGCGCGGCTCGCTCGACGCCGAGCAGCTGGCGGTGGTGAACGACGTGCTGGAGGTGCACCGGCCGGCGCACACGCTGGTGGAGGTGTGCACGCTGGGCGCGGGGATGCGCGTGGGCCGCGGGCTGCACGTGGGGATCTCGTCCACCATCGGGCACACGGGCGGCTTCCGCACGCTGCAGCTGGGCGGCTCGGCGCTGGGCCGGGGCTTCATCGTCGGCCGCCCCGAGGCGGGGACGGTGGCGGGCGCCGGCCGGCTGAACGTCGACACGCGGGTGGGGTGACGATGGACGCCGTGCACGTCTCCCGTCTGCAGGCGCGCTACCGCCTCCCCGCCGGGTCGCCGGAGGCCCGCGCGCGGCTCGACCGCGTGCTGCGCGAGGTGCTGGACGGCGCGCTCGAGGACGCGCTGGAGCGCTCCGGCGTGGCCGCGGGCGAGGAGGTGTGCCTCCGCCACGTGGACGCGTCGACGCGGCTCAGCCTGGGCGAGGCCGACGGCGCGCTGGCCTCGGCGTGGGGCGCCGCGCTGGCCGAGGCGATCCGCGCCACGCTCGCCGCGGGCGGGCCCGGCGTGGTGCGCTACCGCTCGCGCTCCCAGGCGCTGGTGGACCTGCTGGTCTCCGTGGCCGCGGGCGACCTGCGGCGCTCCTGGGCGTGGCGCCAGCTGGGGACCTGGAGCGCGGGCGAGTCGCCTTCGGCCGCGGCCGCGGCGGAGGAGGCGGGCCGCGTCCTGCTGCGGCACCCCGCGGAGGCGCCCGCCGCGCTCGCCGCCGCCGCCCGCGCCGGGGCCCTCCCCGCGCTCGCCGCGCGCGTCCCGGTCGTGCTCTGGACGCTCCTCGCCCGCGCCGCGCTCGCCGCATCGATCGGGGACGAGGCCGCCGCCGCGCTCCTCGCCGCCGCCGCGGACGCATCCCCGTCTCCCCAGGCTCTCGACTCGCCTGCGACGACCATCATCGCGGAGCGCGCTGTCCGCGCGTCGGCGATCGCCCGCGCGGCGTTCACTCCGTTCACTTCGTCGCCGCAGGTGGTCCGCTCGCTGGCGGTCCTGGCGCTGCTGGAGACGGAGCCCGCCGCGCTGCGCCGCCCGCCGCCCGAGGCCGCCGCCGTCCTCCGCCACGTCGAGCGGGAGATGGGGATCGCCCCGTCCCCCGAGCGCCCGGCGGGGCCGGCCGCCGACGAGCGGGAGCCGGCCGTGGCCGAGCGGACCGAACGGCGCGCCGAGGTGTCGAGCGACTTCGATCGCCCGAGGACGGGGGAAGAGGCCGTCGCGCCGGCGGAAGCGGGCGAAGACGAGGAGCGGCCGCTCCCCTCGGTGCGCGCGGAGGGCGAGACCCGGTGGGGCGGGCTGCTCTTCCTGGTCCACCTGGTCGGCGAGCTCGGGCTCCCGGAGGAGATCGACGCGGACGAGGCGCTCGCCGCGCGGCCGTTCCGCTGGGTGCTGCACCGGCTCGCGCTGCAGCTGCTGGCGCTGGACGAGCGCGACCCCGCCGCCCTGGCCTTCTGCGGCCTGGGCCCCGACCGCGACCCGCCCTCGCGCGGCGAGCCGCCGGTGGACGACGAGGAGCAGGCGCGGATCGGGGAGCTGGCCCGCCGCGTCGCCCGCGCGCTGCACGAGCGCGTGCGGGGCGAGGAGGCGCCGGACGCGCGGGCGGCCGCCGCGCTGCTGCGCGAGGTGGGGCGCCGCACGGCCGTCGTCCTGGCCGACCCGGGGTGGATCGACGTGCGGCTCATGCTGGACGAGGTGACCACGGAGGTGCGGCGGGCGGGGCTGGACCTGGACCCCGGCTGGGTGCCCTGGCTGGGCGTGGCGGTGAGGTTCGTCTATGAGTAGCGCCGCCCTGTTCGCCCTCCCCGCGCCCGCCGCGGAGGCGCCCGGCGCCCGCCTGGCCCGCGAGGCCGCCGCGCTCGCCGCCCGGCTGGCGCAGCTGCTGGAGCACGCGCTCCCCGAGCCCGGCGAGCACGGCGCCGCGCGCGACTTCCTGCGCGCCATGGCCGCCGCGGCCGACGAGGAGCCGCCCGCCGCCGCGGACGCCGAGCCGCACCCGCTCGACCGCCTGGCCGGCGCCCTCCGCCTCTCGCCCGTGGAGGTGGACCTCCTCCTCCTGGCCGGGCTCCCCGACGAGCACGAGGGCTACGCCGGCGTGCTGCGCACGCTCCACCCCCGCGGCGAGCCGCGGCCCACCACGGGGCTGGCCGCCCAGCTCCTCTGCGCCTCGCCCGGCGAGCGGCTCCTCTTCCGGCGGGTGCTGGAGACGGGCGCCGCCACGGGCGCCGGGGCCGTGCGCGCCGACGGCGAGGGGCCGTTCTGGGAGCGCACCCTGCACCCGGCCGAGGGGCTGTGGTCCGCCCTGCACGGGCTCGACGCCTGGCCCGCCGCCCTCGCCCGCGCCGAAGGCCCCATCGTCCTGGCCGGGCTGGAGGACTGGCTGGAGGAGCGCGAGGCGCTGGCCGCCCGCGCCGCCCTGGCCTCGGGCGAGCCGTGGACGGTGCTGGTGAGCGCCGACTCCGACGAGCTGGCCGCCCAGCGCGGCGCCGCCCTGGCGGCGGCCGCCGGCGCCGAGCCCGCGCGCTTCACCCTCCCGCACGGGCACCCGGAGGGCGCCGAGTCGCTCGTCTCCCTGCACTCGCTGCTGCGGGGGATGGTGCCCGTGCTGCGGCTGCCGCCGGCGGACGGACCCGGCGCGCGCGAGTGCCCCGCCTTCGCCCGGCACCCGGGGCCGGTGGTGCTCTGCGCCCGCGCGGGCGGGGCGCGGGTCAGGGGCGAGCGGCCGGTGCTGGAGGTCCCCGCCCGGCGGCTCACCACCGCCGCGCGGAGCGAGATGTGGGCCCGCCTCCTCCCCGAGCTGGCCGACGAGGCGCCCGCGCTGGGGGCGCGCTACACCGTGGACCCCGCCACCGCCCGCGCCGCGGCCGACGACGCCCGCGCCCTGGCCGCCCTGGAGGACCGGGCGCCCCGGGCCGGCGACGTGGGGCGCAGCGTGCGCACCCGCGCCGGGCTCGCCCTCTCCAGCGGCGTGCGGCTGGTGCGGCCCACGGCCGGGTGGGACCAGCTGGTCCTCCCGCCGCAGCGCAAGGCGGTGCTCGGCGAGGCGGTCGGCCGCATCCTGCACCAGGCCACGGTGCTCGACGAGTGGCGCTTCCTGGAGGGGCGCCCCGGCGCGCGCGGCGTCCGCATGCTCTTCGCCGGGCCGCCGGGGACGGGGAAGACGCTGGCGGCCGAGGTGCTGGCCTCGGCGCTCGGGGTGGACCTGCTGCTGGTGGACGTCTCGCGCGTGGTCTCGAAGTGGATCGGCGAGACCGAGAAGAACCTGGCCGAGGTGTTCGACGTGGCCGAGGGCGCGCAGGCGGTGCTGCTCTTCGACGAGGCCGACGCGCTCTTCGGCAGGCGCACCGAGGTGAGCGACGCGCACGACCGCTACGCCAACCTGGAGACGGCGTACCTGCTCACCCGGCTGGAGCGCTTCGAGGGGCTGGCGGTGCTCTCCACCAACCTGCGGCAGAACATCGACCCCGCCTTCCTGCGCCGGCTGGAGTTCGTGCTGGACTTCGACGAGCCGGCCGCCGCCGAGCGCGAGGCGCTCTGGCGCTGCCACCTCCCGGCGGGCGCGCCCCGGGCGCCCGACCTGGACCCGGCCGAGCTGGCCGCCCTGTACCCGGTGGTGGGCGGCTTCATCAAGAACGCCGCCGTGGCCGCCGCCTTCCTGGCGGCCGCGGAGGGCACCCCGATCACCCGGCGCCACGCCGTCCGCGCCGTGCGGCGCGAGTACGACAAGACCGGCCGCGCCTTCCCCGGGCTGCCGTCCGGGATGTCCGCGCCCTGAACCAAGAGGATCCCCCATGGCCGCCGTCCCCGAGACCCTGCAGGACCTGGCCGTACAGGTCGCCGCCCTCTACGCCGCCGCGAAGACCGAGGCCCAGGAGTCCGTCGCCGCCGCGAATACCTCGCTCTCGGCCGCGCGCGAGCGGGTGCGCGCGGGCGGCGAGTCCCTGGCGGCCAAGAACCAGGAGATCGCCGCCAAGCGCGCCGAGCTGGCCGACGCCGAGGTCCCCACCGAGGCCGCGGCGCTGGTGGAGGAGCTGGCCGACCTGCAGGCCGAGGCGCGCGCCCTCCAGGCCGCGCTGCTGGACGACGCCGACGCGGTGGCGCGCGGCGAGGCCGAGGTGAAGGCGGCCTCGGGCTTCCTGGACCGCGTCTCGGCGGCGCTCTCCGAGGCGCAGGCCGAGCTGGTGCGCGAGGCGGTGGAGGGCCCCCGGCGCCAGGAGCTGCGCGACGCGGTGGCCGACCCCCCGCTCGACACGCTGGCGGCCGACGCGGCGGCCGCCAAGGGGGCCGGCACCGAGTTCGACGACGCGAAGAAGCGGGTGACCGACGAGATCCCCGCCGACCTGCTCACCGCCGCGCGCAAGGGCGTGGAGGTGGAGGACCTGCGCCGGAGCCAGCAGGCCGCCTCGCTGGAGGCGGTGGAGGACCTGCTCCTGGCCGAGCTGGAGGGCAAGGGCGGGCTCGACGAGAAGGCGGCGGCGCTGCAGCTGCGCTTCGCGCGCGCCGACGCCGCGCTGCGCGCCTGGGTGAAGCAGGGCCCGGGGCGGCTGACGCAGGCGCTGGTGCAGGCGGCCGCCGTGAACGCGGGCACCTCGCTCCTCACCGACGCCGAGGAGGCGGAGGTGGCGGCGCGCGAGACGGCGGGCGCGGCGGCGGTGCCCAAGCGCACGGCGCGCGAGGACGCCCGCAAGGACGTGATCGAGGCCGAGGTGGGCCTCGGCGACGCGCTGACCACGGCGCTGGCCCCCGACCCCACGGCCGACGTGAGCGCCGCCCCCGCCGTCGACACGGCGGAGCAGGCGCTCAGCGACGCCCGCACGGCCTTCACCGACGCCCAGGGCGAGTACGTGGAGTTCGCCGACGGCAGCGCCCCGCCCACCTTCGCCGAGGACTTCACGGCGTTCTCGTCGGCGCTGCCGGAGAGCGTCTGGCGCAGGGTGGTGGGCTTCCTGGAGGCCGAGGCCACGCTCACCGAGCTGGGCGGCGTGGACGGCGACACCCTGGCCACCGACCACGCGGACGCCGAGAAGGCGCTGGCCGCCGCCCTCTGGGACGCCGAGCGCCACGCGCTGACGGTGGCGTTCCTGGAGGAGCAGGTGGCGCTGCGCGAGGCGCTGGCCGCCCGCGCCGACGCCGCCCGGAGCGCGCGGATGCTGGCGGCGGTGCGGGGAGACGGGTGAAGTGCGAAGTGCGAGGTGCGAAGTGCAAGTGCGAGAGTGCGAGAGTGCGAAAGTGCGAAAGTGCGAAAGTGCGAAAGTACTCTCGTTCGGCGGGCGGGCGTCGGCGCCCCGCGGGCAGGCCCTCACCCGCCGCCTTGGAGCGGCAACCCTCTCCCGACTTCGGGAGAGGTGGACATGACGACCCCGCATCGGCCCCATCGGAT
>DASVWD010000221.1 GCA_036389795.1 Longimicrobium sp. | reverse complement strand
TCCTGGCGGTGCGGGTGGTCTCGCGCGTGCGCGAGGCGCTGGGCGTCGAGGCGGCGCTGGGCGCGGTGTTCGAGCGGCCGGTGCTGGCGGACTTCGCCGCCCGGCTGCGGGGGGCGGAAGCCGGGCCCGGGGGCGACCGGGCGATCCCCGTCCGGACGGACGGCGCGCAGCCCCCGCTCTTCCTGGTCCACGAGGGAACCGGATCGGTGGCGTACGCGCAGGTGCTGCTCCCCCACCTCGACTCCGGCTTCCCGGTGTACGCCCTCCCCCGCGTCTCCGCCGCCGGCCCGCCGCTGCGCACCATCGAGGGGATGGCCGCCCGGCTGGTGCGGATGATCCGCGAGGTCCAGCCGGCCGGCCCGTACCGCCTGGCCGGGTGGTCCTTCGGGGGCGTCCTGGCGTACGAGGCCGCCGCGCAGCTGCTCGGCCGGGACGAGGCCGTCGAGTTCGTGGGGATGCTGGACACCTTCCACCCGGCGGCCGCCCGCGCCGGCGCCGGGGAGGCCGGGCACGAGCACGCCCTGCTCCTGCGCATGCTCCGCATGGGCGAGGGCGCCGAGGCGGACGCCGGCCCGGGGCCCGGCGAAGAGGCCGCCGCCGCGGAGGGGGACCTCGAGGCGTTCGTCGGCCGCTGCCGGGAGCGGGGGCTCCTCCCCGGCCACGTCACCGTGGCGCACGCCCGGGAGATGCGGGACCGGCTGCGGGCCCACCTCTCCGCCCTGCGGGAGTACTTCCCGCAGCCGATCCCGGTCCCCGTCCACCTCTTCCCGGCGGCCGAGAGCCCGGCCCCCGACCGGCGGCGCGGCTGGCAGGCCGTGCTCCCCGACGCGTCGCTCCGGGTCGCGCCCGTGCCGGGGACGCACCTGTCCATGCTGGAGGCGGAGAACGCCCGGGAGCTCGGCGCGGCGCTGTCGCGCGCCCTCGGCGCCGCGGCCGGGAGCCGGAAGCCGCTCCCCGAGGACCGCTACGCGCCCCTGGTAACGCTGCGGTTCGGCAGGGGGGGCGTTCCCCTCTTCTGCGTCCCCGGGGCGGGGGCGAGCGTGGCCAGCTTCGCCGAGCTGGCCGGATGCCTGGACCCGGCGCGGCCGGTGCACGCCTTCCAGCCGCGCGGGCTGGACGGCGACATGGTCCCCCACGCCACGGTCCCGGCCGCCGCGGAGCTCTACCTGCGCGCGTTGCGCGAGGCGCACCCCGCCGGCCCCGTCCACCTGCTGGGGCACTCCTTCGGCGGCTGGGTCGCGTTCGAGATGGCCCGGCGCCTGCGCGCGGCCGGGCGCCCCGTGGCGTCGCTCACCCTCCTGGACAGCGAGGCGCCGGACGCGGACGACGCCCAGGTCGCCGAGTACGACGCCCGGGAGGCCTTCCTCAAGCTGGTCGAGGTCTTCGAGCTGGCGGCGGAGCGTTCTCTCGAAATCAGGCCCGAAGAGATCGATTCGCCGGACGAGGATGCCAGGCTCGGGCTCCTGCACGAGCGGCTGGTCCGGCTCGGCGTCCTTCCCCGGCGCTCGGGTTCCGACGTGCTGCGCGGCCCCTTTCGGACCTTTTCCACCAGCCTGCGCGCCACCTACAGGCCCGCCGGGGGCTACTCCGGCAAACTCCGTCTTGTACTGGTGAGCGATCCTAGATATGATGTAGGTGCAAATCAGAGCAAATTCGCAGAAACCGTCCGGGGATGGGGATGCTGGGCGCCCGATCTCGACTTCTGCGTCGGGACCGGGAACCATATGACCGCCCTGAAACGGCCACACGTCGCGGATCTGGCCCTGCGGCTCACGGTAGGCTGAGCCCGCGGCCGTCCGTGAAAAAAGCGTGATGTAGCGTGATGTATAGTCAATATCAGGGCGATTTGATCGACTGAATACGGAGTAAACACTCCGATCTACGTCCTGAAGATATCGGCTGAACGCTCATGGAATCAGCGGGGCGCGCTCGCTCTTTTCCCGGGCGCGGCGGCTCGCGGGAGACGGCGGGCCCGAGGGCGGCCGAAGCGGTTGGAGAGGGTCTGGCGGTATGGTCCGGTCGGGAGGCCCCGCCGGCGGCGGAGAGGGACGTGTACGCGGCGGGCCGTCCGTGGACGGGCGACCCATCCCTCGCCCGTCGCCGGACGAGACGTTCGCACACCTGTTGACCCGACGCTCACCCCATGTCGATTGCCGATCGAGCGAGCAGTCCGGCCCGCCAGCCCCCCCCCACGGCGGACGAGTGGCCGGGCTACGCCGTGCCCGTGGGCGAAGCCGAGGCCGCGGCCGCGGAGATCTGGTGCGAGGTGCTGGGCGTGGAGCGGGTGGGGCGCGGCGACGACTTCTTCGAGCTGGGCGGCGACTCGCTGGACGAGGTGCAGGTGATCTCGCGGGTGCGCCAGGTGCTGGACGTGGAGCTGGCCCCCGGCGCGCTGTTCGACCACCCGGTGCTGGCGGAGTTCGCGCGGGCCGTGGAAGAGGCGGCGCGCGCGGACCTCCCGGCCATCGAGCCGGTGGACCGCGCGGGGCGCCTCCCGCTGTCGTTCGCGCAGCAGCGGCTCTGGTTCCTGGAGCAGCTGGGCGCCGCGGGCGTCTACAACATCCCCCGGCAGCTCCGCCTGCGCGGGGAGCTGGACCGTGCGGCGCTCGCGCGCGCGCTGGACCGCGTCGTGGCGCGCCACGAGGCGCTGCGCACCACCATCCGGGTGGTGGACGGCGAGCCGGAGCAGCGGATCGCCCCGCCGGAGGCGAGCCGCTTCGACCTGCGCGAGCACGACCTGTCCGGCCGCGCCGACGCGGACGCCGAGCTGCGGCGCTTGGCGGCGGAGGAGGCGGGCGCGCCGTTCGACTTGGAGCGCGGCCCGCTGGTGCGCGGGCGCCTGGTGCGGCTGGCGGCGGACGACCACGTGCTGCTGGTGACGATGCACCACCTGGTGTCGGACCAGTGGTCGGTCGAGGTGCTGGGCGATGAGATGGACGCGCTGTACGCCTCGTTCCTGCGCGGCGCCGGCGACCCGCTCCCGCCGCTCCCGGTGCAGTACGCCGACTATGCGGCGTGGCAGCGGCGCTGGGTGATGGAGGAGGTGCTGGAGAAGCAGGCGGCGTACTGGAGGGGCGCGCTGGAGGGCGTGCCGGCGCTCCTCGAGCTCCCGCTGGACCACCCGCGTCCGGCGCGGCAGGAGTTCGCGGGGGCCACGCTCCCGGTGGAGCTGGGCGAGGAGCTCGTGGCGGGGCTCAGGGCGCTCTCCCGGCGGCACGGGACCACGCTGTTCATGACGCTCTTGGCCGGGTGGGCGGTGGTGCTGGGCCGCCTCGCGGGCCAGACGGACGTGGTGGTGGGCTCGCCCACCGCCAACCGCGGGCGGCGGGAGATCGAGGGGCTGATCGGCTTCTTCGTGAACACCCTGGCGCTGCGCGTGGACCTCTCGGGCTCGCCCACGGTGGCGGAGCTGCTGGGGCGGGTGAAGGAGCGCTCGCTCGGGGCGCAGCACAACCGCGACCTCCCCTTCGAGCAGGTGGTGGAGCAGGTGCAGCCGGCGCGCAGCCTGGCGCACAACCCGGTGTTCCAGGTGGTGTTCTCGTGGCAGAACGTGCGGCGGAGCCGGCTGGCGCTGCCGGGGACCGGCCCGGCGTTCCTGGAGCGCTCCCCCCAGGCGACGGCGAAGTTCGACCTGTCGCTGACGCTGCAGGAGGAGGGCGGGCGGATCGTGGGCGGGATGGAGTACGCCACCGCGCTCTTCGAGCCGGCCACGGTGGAGCGCCACGTGGGCTACCTGCGGCGGGTGCTGGAGGCGATGGCGACGGGCGACGGCCGGCGCGTGGAGGAGCTGGACCTGCTCCCCGAGGCCGAGCGCCGGCGCGAGCTGGAGGAGTGGAACGCCACCGGGGCGGCGTACCCCGACCAGGCCTGCGTGTACGAGCTGTTCGAGGCGCAGGCGGAGCGGACGCCCGACGCCGTGGCGCTGACCTTCGACGGACGGTCGCTCACCTACCGTGAGCTGAACGCCCGCGCGAACCGGCTCGCGCACTACCTGCGGGGCCTCGGCGTGGGTCCCGACGCGCGCGTGGGGCTCTGCGTGGAGCGGGGCCCGGAGATGCTCGCGGCGGTGCTGGGGGTGCTGAAGGCGGGCGGGGCGTACGTGCCGCTGGACCCCTCCCACCCCGAGGAGCGGCTGCGCCACGTGCTGCGCGACAGCCGGCCGGCGGCGCTGCTCACCGAATCGCCGTTTGCCGCGCGCTTCGGCGGGCTCGGCGTGCCGGTGCTGGCGCTCGACCGCGACGCCTCCTGGGCGCGGCACCCGGAGACGAACCCGGAGCGCGGCGGCCTCACCCCGCGCCACCTGGCGTACGTGATCTACACCTCGGGCTCCACGGGCCGGCCCAAGGGGGTGATGGTCGAGCACCGCGGCGTGTGCAACCTCCTGTGGTCGATGCGCGGCACCGTGGGGATGGGGGCGGCGGACCGGCTGCTCGCCGTCACCACGCTCGCGTTCGACATCTCCGTGCTGGAGCTGTTCCTCCCGCTCCTCTCCGGGGCCCGGGTGGAGATCCTGGACCGCACGGCCGCCTCGGACCCGGCGCTCCTCGAGCGCGCGATCTCCGCCGCGCCGGGGACGGTGCTGCAGGCCACCCCCGCCACCTGGCGCCTCCTGCTGGACGGCGGCTGGACGGGCGACCCCGGGCTGCGCGCGCTCTGCGGCGGCGAGGCGCTCCCCGCCGACCTCGCCGCGCGGCTCTCCGAGCGGGTCGGCGCGCTGTGGAACGTCTACGGGCCCACCGAGACCACCATCTGGTCGTCGCTGCAGCCGGTGGGCGCGGACTCCCCCGGGCGGCGGGGCCGCGCGGGGATCGGTTCGCCGGTGGCGAACACGCGGATCTACGTGCTGGACGGCGCCGGCGAGCCGGTGCCGGCGGGGGTGGTGGGTGAGCTGTACATCGGGGGCGCGGGGGTGGCGCGCGGGTACCTGGGGCGCCCTGGGCTGACGGCGGAGCGCTTCGTGGCCGACCCGTTCGGCGCCGATCCGGGCGGGCGCCTGTACCGCACGGGAGACCTGGGGCGGCGGCTCCCCGACGGGACGCTGGAGTTCGTGGGGCGCAACGACGCCCAGGTCAAGGTGCGGGGCTTCCGCATCGAGCCGGGCGAGGTCGAGGCGCGCCTCGCCGAGCACCCGGCGGTGCGCGAGGCGGTGGTGGCGGCGCGCGAGGACGCGCCCGGCGACCGGCGGCTCGCGGCGTACTGGGTGGGCGAGGGAAGCGCCGACGCCGGGGCGCTGCGCGCGCACCTGCGCGAGCGGCTCCCGGAGTACATGGTGCCGGCGGCGTTCGTGCGGCTGGAGCGGCTCCCGCTCACCCCCAACGGCAAGGTGGACCGCGCGGCGCTCCCCGCGCCGGAGGCGGACGCGGGCGCGCGGGCCTACGAGGCCCCGGCGAGCGCGACCGAGGCGGCGCTGGCGGAGATCTGGGCCGAGGTGCTGGGGATGGAGCGGGTGGGGCGCCGCGACCACTTCTTCGACCTGGGCGGCCACTCGCTCCTGGCCGTGCAGGTGGTCTCGCGCGTGCGCCAGGCGCTGGGCGTGGAGGCGGCGCTGGGCGAGGTGTTCGACCGCCCGGTGCTGGAGGACTTCGCGCGGGGGCTGGAGGCGGCGGCGCGCGCGGAGCTGCCGCCGATCGAGCCGGCCGACCGCGGGGGGCGGCTGGCGCTTTCGTTCGCGCAGGAGCGGCTCTGGTTCCTGGAGCGGATGGGCGCCGGCGGCGCGTACCACATCCCCCGGCGCGTCCGCCTGCGGGGGACGCTGGACCGCGCGGCGCTCTCGCGCGCGCTGGACCGCCTGGTGGCGCGCCACGAGGCGCTGCGCACCACCTTCGTGACGGTGGACGGCGAGCCCGGGCAGAGGATCGCGCCGGCCGAGGAGAGCCGCTTCCCCCTGCGGGAGCACGATCTGGCCGGGCGCGCCGACGCCGATGCCGAGCTGCGGCGCCTGGTGGCCGAAGAGGCCGGCGCGCCGTTCGACCTGGAGCGCGGCCCGCTGGCGCGCGCTCGGCTGGTGCGGCTGGGTGACGACGACCACGTGCTGCTGTGGACGATGCACCACATCGTCTCCGACGCCTGGTCGACGGGGGTGCTGGCCCGGGAGCTGAGCGTGCTGTACGGCGCGTACCGTGAGGGCGGGGACGACCCGCTCCCGCCGCTCCCGGTGCAGTACGCCGACTACGCGGCGTGGCAGCGGCGCTGGGCGGAGAGCCGGGCGTTGCGGGCGCAGGAGGACTACTGGAGCCGGGCGCTCGCGGGCGCGCCGGAGCTGCTGGCGCTGCCCACCGACCGCGCGCGCCCCGACCGGCAGGACCACGCGGGGGCCTCGGTCCCGGTGGAGCTCGACGAGGCGCTCGCCGCCAGGCTGAAGGCCCTGGGCCGGCGGCAGGGAGCCACGCTGTTCATGACGCTCCTGGCCGGGTGGGCGGCCCTGCTCGGCCGGCTGTCGGGGCAGCACGACGTGGTGGTCGGCACGCCGGTGGCCAACCGCGGGCGCCGCGAGGTCGAGGGGCTGATCGGGCTGTTCGTCAACACGCTGGCGCTGCGCCTGGACCTGTCGGGCTCGCCCACGGCGGCGGAGCTGCTGGCGCGGGTGAAGGAGCGCGCGCTGGAGGCGCAGCACAATCAGGACGTCCCCTTCGAGCGGGTGGTGGAGCGGGTGCAGCCGGCGCGCAGCCTGGCGCACAGCCCGCTGTTCCAGGTGATGTTCACCTGGCAGAACACGCCGCCGGGCGCCCTGGAGCTGCCGGGGCTGGAGGCGGGCCCGGTGGACGGCTCGGCGTCGGACGGGACGGCCAAGTTCGACCTGTCGCTGTCGCTGCGCGAGGCGGGCGGGCGGATCGTGGGGCGGGTGGAGTACGCCACGGCGCTCTTCGAGCGCGCCACGGTGGAGCGCCACGTGGGCTACCTGCGGCGCGTGCTGGAGGAGATGGCGGCGGACCCGGGCCGGCGCGTGGACGAAGTGGAGCTGCTCGCCCCGGCGGAGCGGCGGCAGGTGGTGGAGGGGTGGAACGCCACGGAGGCGGAGTACCCTCGCGGCCTGTGCGTTCACGAGCTGTTCGAGGCGCAGGCGGCGCGGACGCCCGACGCCGTGGCGCTGACCTTCGCGGGACGGTCG
>DASVWD010000220.1 GCA_036389795.1 Longimicrobium sp. | reverse complement strand
ACAGATTGGAATCACACAGAGGACACAGAGAACACGGAGGAACTGAAGACGCGATTGAAGTTTCTCTGTGTCCTCTGTGTCCTCTGTGTGATGCTCTATCAGAAAGCTGTACCCGAACGATGCTCTGCAAAGTGGTATCATCCAACAAAAAAGACTTTCTCACGCAGAGGAAGCAGAGGTAGCATTGCAAACCCACGTGGGTGAGTTCTCTGCTACCTCTGCTGACTCTGCGTGAGGCTTGGTGTTTTTGATGTTTTGCGGATCAGCGCGAGGCGTAGCTCGCGCGGCGCACCCGCAGCAGGTCGCCGGTGGCGGGGGAGGGGGCGTTGTACGTGCTGCCCAGGCCGAAGTAGAAGTCGCCGCCCTGCTCCTCGAACGAGCGCGCGAAGGCGGCGGCGTGGAAGTGGAACAGCTCGCGCCAGCTCTCCAGGTCGCCGGTGGAGTAGACGGAGACCGTGTACCCGCCCTCCGCCGCGCGCGCCGCCGCCAGCACGTGGAGCGTGCCCCCGCGCACCAGCAGGTCGAACGGCACCGCCGCCGGGTCGGGGAGCGCCACCCGCCGCGCGTCGGTGAGGCTGGTGGTGACGGCGAGCGCCGCCGGTATCCAGTCGAAGGTGTTGGCCGCCACCACGTAGACGAGCGCGCCGGCGAAGGCGGTGGGGCGCACCATGCGGCCGTAGGCCCCGCGCGGCAGCCCCGGCAGCAGCCGGCTCCCCTCGGCCCGGGTGAAGGTGAAGCTCCCCCCCTCCAGCTTGAGCAGGAAGCCCTGCGACGGGTCGTCCGGCTCGGCCCGCAGCAGCGGCTCGGCGTAGAGCATCCCCATGAGCTCGAACAGCCCGTAGATCCGCTCCGACACGCCGGCCGCCGGCGTCCAGGTCAGGCCGCCGTCCTCCGAGGCCAGCAGCGTCGGCTCGTCGGGCGTGCCCGCGGTGCCGAGCGCGGCCACCAGCTTGCCGTCGTGCAGGGCCACGTCGAAGGCGTGCAGGCCGTGGGGGATGGTGCGCAGCTTCACCCACCCGGCGCCGTCCAGGCGGTAGAGGTTGCCGAACGTCCAGTCGTCGCGCGGGTCGTGGCCGGGAACGTAGAGGGATCCGCCCAGCACGCGGAAGACGTCGACCTGCTCCTCGTCGGCGGTGAACTCCGCCGCGAGCCGGCCGCCGGCGGGGTCGAGCGACCAGATCGGGATCGGCCCCCAGTTGTCGATGCTGTCACCGTGGCCCAGGTAGATGCGCCCGCGGAAGAGCTGCATGTCCCACACGTTGCGGGCGTACGGCGAGGCCACCGTGAAGGGGTTGCCCAGCCGCTCCACCGCCGCGGTCACGTCGGGCGGGGGCCCCTCGGGGCCGGCCGTGTTCTCGCACCCGCCGAACGACGCGAAGAGCGCCGCCAGCGCGAGCACGGCGCTCCACGGCGGGCGGCGCGGGAAGAGTCGAATGCGCACGTGCGCGCCGGGAAGGCCGTCCCCCGTCCCCTGCTCCCCGTCCCCCGCCGTCACCCCGCCCGGCGCGTCCTGCGGCGCAGGAAGTCGCGCATGATGTACTGGCCCAGCGTCATGGTGCTGGTGAAGTACGCCTTGCCGCGGGCGATCGCCGACACCTGGTTCACGAACGCCACCAGCGCCGGGTCGCGGGCCAGCATGAAGGTGTTGATCAGGATCCCGCTCTTGCGGCACGCCCCCACCTCGCGAAAGGTCTCCCGCAGCACCAGCGAGTCCAGCCCCATCGAGTTCTTGTAGACCCGCCCGTCGGGCATGGTGACGGCCGAAGGCTTCCCGTCGGTGATCATCACCACCTGCCGCATGTCCTTGTTCTGCGCCAACAGCAGCCGCCGTGCCAACTTAAGGCCAGCCGCCGTGTTCGTGTGGAAGGGGCCCACCTGTGCGTGCGCCAGCCGCGAGAGCGGGATCTCCTCGGCCTCGTCGCCGAAGGTGACCACCTTGAGGGTGTCGCCGGGGAACTGGGTGCGGATCAGGTGCGTGAGCGCCAGCGCCACCTTCTTGGCCGGGGTGAAGCGGTCCTCGCCGTAGAGGATCATCGAGTGGCTGGTGTCCAGCAGGAGCACCGTGGCGCAGCTCGAGCGGTACTCGGCCTGGTGCACGTGCAGGTCGCCGTAGTCGAGCGCGATGGTGCCGTCGCCGCTCAGGCCCTCGCGGGCCAGGGCGCTCTTGAGGGTGGCGGGGATGTCCAGGTTCAGCGTGTCGCCGAACTCGTACGGGCGGCTGGCGGCCTCGGCCTCGACGCCGGTGGCCAGGTGCGGCGTCTCGTGCGAGCCGAAGCTCGACTTTCCCATCGCCGAGAGCAGGTGGCGCAGCGTCCGGTAGCCCAGGAAGTCGATCCCCTTCCCCGTGAGCGAGAACTCCACCTGGCGCGAGGCCTCGCGCGCCTCGTCGAGCTTCGCCGGCCCCGTGGCCTCGGTGTAGCCGGACGGCATCTGCGGGGGCGCGGCGAGGTTCAGGTAGCCTTCCTCCACCAGGCGCTGGATCAGCCGGTCCAGCAGCTCGGCGATCTGCTCGCGCACCTCCTCGTTCGGCTCGCCGTCGCCGCGCAGCTCGGCCACCATCTCGGGGGTGAGCATCCCGCTCTCCAGGAGCGCCCGGAGGAGCGCGTCCTTCAGCGCGTCGAGCGAACGGTCGTCCTCGCCGCCGAAGTCGCCCCAGTACGGGTGCCAGTACTGCCCGCCCGCGAACCCGCTCTGCAGGAGGAAGTCGGAAAGCTGGTCCAGGAGCGCCTGCAGGTTCAGCGCGTCGGCCAGGTTGCCGGTGTACTTGCCGTACTGCGTGTAGCGCATGCCGGGCTCCTTCCTGCGGGGGCGGCCGGACCCGGCCCGGCCGCGGGTGGCGGCGGGAGGTCCCGAAACGTAAGATACAGCCGCCACGCGCCAGGGGAGAAGTGAGGGAACGCTGAACCTGGAAGGCCCCGCCCCCGCGCCCGGCCGGCCGGAGCCGCCGGCGCCGGAGCGCGCGCCGCCCGCACCGCCCCCGGACGCCGCCCGGACGCCGCCGCCGCGCGCCGACGCCTTCGCGGCGCTGCGCCACCGCGACTTCCGCGTCTTCTACCTGGGCCAGCTCCTGTCGCTGGCCGGCGGGTGGATGCAGACCACCGCGCAGGGGTGGCTGGTGCTGGACCTCACCGACTCCGAGCTCCTGCTGGGGGTGGTGACCGCCGTCTCCTCGCTCCCCACGCTGCTCTTCACCCTGTACGCCGGCGCGGTGGCCGACCGCACCGACAAGCGGCGGATCATCCTGTGGGCCGACGCGGCGATGGCGGGGATCGCGCTGGCGCTGGCCGTGCTCACCGGCACGGGGCGCATCGGCTACCCGCTCCTGCTGGGTCTCGTGTTCCTGATGGGGACGGCCAACGCCTTCGAGGTCCCCACCCGGCAGTCGTTCTTCGTGGATCTGGTGGGCCCGCGCGACCTCCCCAACGCCATCGCGCTCAACTCCTCGGCGTTCAACGCCAGTCGCATCGTGGGGCCGGCCATCGCGGGGTGGCTGATCGGGGCGGCGGGGGTGGCGGCGTGCTTCTACGCCAACGCCGTCTCGTTCCTGGCGGTGATCGCGGGGCTGCTGATGATGCGGCTGCCGCCCTTCCGCGCCCCCGAGCGCACCGCCTCGACGCTGGAGAACATCCGCGAGGGGCTCGCCTACATCCGCGGCACGCGGGTGGTGCGCACGCTGGTGTGGCTGATCGCGGCGATGTCGATCACCGCCTTCCCGTTCACGATGCTCCTTCCCGTCTTCGCGCGCGACGTGCTCCGGGTGGGCGCCACCGGGCTCGGCTGGCTCCTCTCGGCGACGGGGACGGGGGCGCTGGCGGCGGGGATCGCGCTGGCGGCGTGGGGCGGGCGCTTCCGGCGCGGGCGGCTGGTGCTGGGGGCGTGCCTGGCATTCGCGCTCTGCCTGACGGCCTTCACGCTCTCGCGCTCGTTCCCGCTCTCGATGGCCCTGCTGGCCATGACCGGCTTCACCATGATCCTGAACAACGCCACGCTCAACGCGCTCCTCCAGTCGCTGGTGCCCGACCGGCTGCGCGGGCGGGTGATGTCGGTGTACGTGTTCATGTTCATCGGGATGGCGCCCCTGGGCGCGCTCCAGGCCGGGGCGCTGGCCCGCTGGCTGGGTGCGCCCGCCGCGCTCCGGGTGGGCGCGGCCGCGCTGGTGCTGGTCCTGGCCTGGATCGCCTGGCGCATTCCCGAGCTGGCCGAGACGCGGTAGCGAGGACACCGACAAAGCCTCACACGGAGTCAACGGAGTCAACAGAGGAAATGCTGTTCTCCGTTAACTCCGTTGACTCCGTGTGAGACGTGCGGCTGGAGACCCTGATTGCGGTCGAACCCTGACGAGCCGGGATCGAACTGAGGAGGAGGGATGAAGAAGACGATCTTCGACCCCGAGGCCCGCGCCTCTCTGCTCGCGCGGATGGAGCGCATCCCGCCCGACCGTGCGCCCGCGTGGGGGAAGATGAGCGCGCCGCAGATGCTCTGCCACGTGAGCGACGCGCTGCGCTCCGCGCTGGGCGACCTGCCGGTGCGCTCGAAGGGAAAGAAGCTGTTCACCCACCCGGTGATGCGCTGGCTGCTGATCTACGTGCTCCCCTGGCCGAAGGGCGCGCCCACCGCGCCCGAGCTGCTGACCACGGGGCCGGCGGAGTGGCGCGCAGACCTGGCCGCCTTCCGCGAGCTGGCCGAGCGGATGGCGGCGCGCGACCCCGGCGGCGCCTGGCCCGCCCACCCGCTCTTCGGCGCCCTGTCGGGGAAGGCCTGGGGCGACCTCACGTACCGCCACCTGGACCACCACCTGCGCCAGTTCGGCGGGTGATCCCGGCGCCCGCGTAGGTCCACCTTGTCCACTCCAGAGCGAAACCGTATATTTCCCGTAAGCGGCGCCCCGCCCGCCGGAGACGGCGGGGGAGCGCCGCGAGACACGGGACACGCCGTGCCCGAGCCCTTCCCCCACCCGGCGCGCCTGGCCGGGGCGCGCGCGAGCGTGCTGGCCTGGTACGCCGCGCACCGACGCGACCTGCCGTGGCGGGCCGCCCCCGGCGAGGCGCCCGACCCGTACCGCGTCTGGCTGTCGGAGGTGATGCTCCAGCAGACGCGCGTCGAGACGGTGCGGCCGTACTACCGGCGCTGGCTGGAGCGCTTCCCCACGCTCCAGGCGCTGGCCGCGGCGCCGCTGGACGACGTGCTCAAGGCCTGGGAAGGGCTGGGCTACTACTCGCGTGCCCGCAACTTCCACCGTGCGGTGCGGGAGGTGGCGATGCGGTACCAGGGAGCCGTGCCGGACAGCCCGGAGGCGTTCCGGGCGCTGCCGGGGGTGGGGCGCTACACGGCGGGGGCGGTGATGTCCATCGCCTTCGGGAAGGCGGAGCCGGTGGTGGACGGCAACGTGCGGCGGGTGTTCGCGCGCTGGCTGGACCAGCCGGACCCCAGCGAGCGCGACCTGTGGAAGCTGGCCGAGGCGCTGGTCCCCGGCTCCGACCCCGGCGAGCTGAACCAGGCGCTGATGGAACTGGGCGCCACCGTCTGCACGCCGCGCGGGCCGCGCTGCGAGGTCTGCCCCGCCAGCCACTTCTGCGGCGCGTACGCGGCGGGGACGCAGGAGGAGCGCCCGGCGCGCCGCAAGGCGCGGCCGCTGCCGCATGAGGACACGGCTGTGGCGGTAGTGGAGCACGAGGGGCGCACCCTGCTGGCGCGCCGCCCGCTCGACGCGCGCCTGGGCGGGATGTGGGCCTTCCCCTGCGTGGTGCGCCGCCGCGGCGAGGAGGTGGGCGCCGCCGCCGAGCGGGCCGCGCGCGAGGGGCTGGCGCTGGAGGTCCGCGCGGGCGAGTCGGTGGGCGTCGTCGAGCACGCCTTCACCCACGTGCGCGCCACCTACCGCGCGGTGCGCTGCGCGCTGGTGGGCGGCGTCCCGCGCGCCCTGCGCTACGACGACTGGGCCTGGGCGGCCCCCGACGAGATCGCGTCGTACGCGCTCCCCGTGGCGCAGAAGCGCATCGCCGCCCTGATGGGGAACCGGGAATAGGGAACAGGGGACAGCCTGCGAGCTTCCGGCGCAGGCCGTCCCCGCTCTTCGTCTCCCCGTTCCCGTCAGGCCGGGAGGAGCACGCCGGCGAGGAACTCGCGGGCGCCCGCGGGCCCGGTGAGCTCCAGCCACACCGGGCCTCCGCCCGGCTCCACGGCCAGGCGGAAGCGCAGGAAGGCGCAGCAGACCCGCTCCTGCTCGATCAGGCCGGCCAGCTCCGGCACCAGCCCCGGCTCGGGCGCGAAGCGGAGCGCGTATCCGTCCTCCAGCTCCCGCCGCTCCAGCGCGCGCCCGGCGATCTCGCCGAAGAAATCGGCGCGCGCGGCCAGCTCGCCCTCGGGAAGCGTGCACGCCACAGGCAAATCGCTCACGTCAGCCTCCACATCCATTCGACACGAACAGCCGTGCCTGCTGTCCCCTGTCCCCTATTCGTACACGAACTCCACGTCCTTGCGGATCTCCGGGAGCAGGCTGCGGTGCACGGGGCAGTTGAGCGCCGCGTGCTCCAGCTTCGCGCGCTGCTCGGGGGTGAGCGAGGCGGGGAGCCTGAGCGTCACCGGGACGGCCTCCACGCGGCGCGGGTCGGCGCGCATGTGCTTCTGGAGCGCGAAGCTGGCGCCCTCGAAGGGGATCCCCTCGCGCCGGGCGACGATCGCCATGGTGGTGACCATGCACGAGCCCAGCGACGCCGCCAGGAGGTCGGTGGGCGAGAACGAGCTGCCGTCGCCCTGGTTGTCGCGCGGGGCGGCCGTGCTCAGCGTGGTGCCCGAGGGCCCATGCGTGAGCTCCATCTTCAGGCCGCCCGTGTAGATGCCGGTGATCTCGACCGCCATGTCTTCCCGTTCGCTTTCGTTCGTGTGCCGGGCGGCCGGTCCTGCGGGCCGCCTCCGTCCAATCTACCCGAACCCGCTCCGCGCGCCACGCGGTTCCCGGGCGAAACAGACGCGCACCGTCCCCTCCGGAGGTCATCCGCGCCGACGCGCGCCTGGGCCGCTTCGGGTGCAAGTCGAATCGTGATAAATTGATACACGCCGTCCACCCGCGGGGCACCCGCGTTGCCACACCGCCCCGCGCCGCTTCGGCAGGGCCGCTCCCGTTCCGGGAGGGCGACAGGCGACACACCCCCACCTTTGAGAGGCCGGTATGCGCTCCCGCAGCATCCTTCTCGGCGCCGCGCTGCTCCTGGCCGCCGCCCCGGCGCGCGCGCAGGACGACATCTACGAGCCGGTGAGCCACCCCACCGGCGGCTACTTCGGCGGCAGCCTCTTCTTCGCGCGGCCGCAGGGCGAGTTCGCCGACTTCGTGGACCAGGGGTGGGGCGGCGGCATCCACTACATCCACCGGCTCGACCGCGAGGGGCTGGTGGCGGTGCGGGTGGACGCCAGCATCCTCAACTACGGCCACGAGCGCCAGCAGGTGCTCCTGAGCCCCACGGTGGGCGGCCGCATCCTGGTGGACCTCACCACCGACAACAACATCGCCTTCGTGGGGATCGGGCCGCAGATCGGGGCCCCGACCGGGGTGCTGCGCCCGTACGTGAACGGCTTCGTGGGCTTCTCCTACATCTTCACCTCGTCGTCGCTGAGCGGCATCAACGACAGCGAGGACTTCGCGAACACCACCAACTTCGACGACGGCTCGTTCGCGTACGGCGGCGGGGCGGGGCTGTACGTGCCCGTGCGCCGCGGCCGCTCGCCGATCTCCATCGACGCCGGGGTGACGTACCGGCGCAACGGCGAGGCCGAGTACCTGCGCGAGGGCGACATCATCGACAACCCGGACGGCAGCATCACGCTGCGCCCGGTGCGCAGCCAGACCGACCTGCTCACCTTCCACCTGGGCGTCTCGGTCGGCATCTCCCGCTGACGCGGGTGGACCATGGAAGCCGACGGGCCGCGCTCCCCGCGGGGGCGCGGCCCGGCTGTGTCAAAAGTCCACGTCCGCGCGTTCTAGACGGTCGACCCCCACGCTTGACACCCCGCGCTCCGGCCGCGTATTTGCACCGCAGCGCTTCGAACCCTCCGGCCGGAGAGCCCGATGAAGAAGTACCTCGCCGCCGTGCTCGCCCTCTCGCTCGCGGCGTGCACCGGCATCAGCGACAGCAGCTTCCGCTTCCAGGGGCAGGTGCTGAACCTGAACGAAGCGCCGGCCACGCCTCCCACGCTGCTGGTGGAGAACATCGCCTCGGGCGTGCTGGCCATCAACGGGGGCACCACCACGCCGTGCTGGAACGACGTGGTGCGCCTGGACGGCAACAAGAACGGCAACACGCTGGAGATGATCATCGACCGCGTGGCCCAGAACCCCTGCACCGACGCGCGCACGCGCCATCACGCCTACCTGGGCGTCTTCTCGTCGATGAAGCTGGGCACCTACACCGTCCGCGTGGTCGACGCCACCGGCGCCAGTCCCGTGGTCCTGGTCGAGACGACGGTGCAGGTGAATTGACGGCGGTGCCCAGTGCCCAGGGCCCAGTGCCCAGGAGTTCGAAGCGCTGAATCCGGAGATCGAAGGCGGGAAGTCCCGGGTGTCGAGGCATTGGCTCGATACCCGGGACTTCGCACTTTCCGCACTGGGCACTGGGCACTCGCAGTTCACCCCACCCTCCCCACGAACGCCTTCAGGTACGCCGTCTCGGGGATGGCGGGGTGGACGGGGTGGTCGGGGCCCTGGTGGCCCTGCTCCAGGATCTGCAGCGAGCGGCCCTGGCGGCGGGCGGCGCGCAGCATGGCGTCCTGCAGCGACTCGCGCGGCAGGTGGTAGCTGCACGAGGCCGACACCAGGATCCCGTCCTGCCGCAGCACCTCCATCGCCAGGGCGTTCACCCGCCGGTACGCCTCCTCGCCCGCCTTGAGGTCCTTCTTGCGCTTGACGAAGGCGGGCGGGTCCAGCACCACCACGTCGAACTTCTCGCCCTCGGCGGCGAGTGCGCGCAGCACGTCGAAGGCGTCGCCGCGGCGCTCCGACACGCGGTCTTCCACGCCGTTCAGCGCGGCGTTCCTGCGGGCCTGCTCCAGCGCGGGGGCCGAGGCGTCGACGCACACCACTTCCGCCGCGCCGGCGGCCGCGGCCTGCACCCCCCACCCGCCCACGTAGCTGAAGACGTCGAGCACGCGCGCGTCCCGCACGTAGGCGGCCATGCGGGCGCGGTTTATCCGGTGGTCGTAGAACCACCCGGTCTTCTGCCCGGCCATGGGGGCCTCGAAGCGCACGCCGTTCTCCTCCAGCGGCACCAGCTCGGGGACTTCGCCCCAGGCGGTCTCGACGTACTCCTCCAGCCCCTCCAGCGCCCGTCCCGGCGCGTCGTTGCGGAAGAGGACGCCGGCCGGGGCGAGGAGGTCGCGGAGCGCCGCGACCACCTCGTCCTTCGCCCGCTCGACGCCGGCGGTGGTGACCTGCGCCACCAGCACGTCGCCGAAGCGGTCCACCACCAGCCCCGGGACCCCGTCGCTCTCGCCGAAGGCCAGGCGGTAGAAGGGGCGGGGGAAGAGCCGGTCGCGCAGCGCCAGCGCCCGGGCCAGGCGGCGCCTGAGCAGGGCGCGGTCCAGGCGGGCGTCGCGGTCGCGGCTCACCAAGCGCGCGGCGATCAGCGAGCGGGGGTTCACGTAGCCCATGCCGAGCGGGGCGCCGCGGGCGTCCTGCACCTCGACGGGATCGCCGGGGGCGAAGGCGGTGAGCGGGGTCCGCTCGACGTCGACCTCGTTGCTGAACACCCACAGGTGCCCGGCACGCAGCCTGCGGTCCTCGTCCTTTCTCAGGCGCAGCGGTGGAAGGCTCATTGCTGGCGGTTCGCTGGGGCGGATCGGGGGCCGCGGCGCGGCCGGGGGCGGGGAAGATACGCTCCCGCCCCGCGCGCGGCACCCGCCCCCGCCCACGGGAACCGCCGCCGCGGCGGCCGGGTACGGCGGGACCCCTGGCGCAGGGCTGCCGCGCGGCCGCCGCTCACCTTCGTCCTGGCGATGGAGAACGACGCCCCCACCTTCACGCACGCCGCCGGCGCCCAGGCCGAAGAGGCCGCGGAGCCGGGCTTCGGCGCGCGCGAGCTGGAGGCGCTCCGGCGGATGGCGGTGGCGGCGCTCGACACCACCGACGCCGATGAGGTGTTCCGGATCGTCTGCGCGCTGCTGCCGGAGCTGCTGGGGGCCGACTTCGCGGCGGTGAGCGTGCCGCTGCTGGAGGAGGTGCGCGACTGGTGCGCGGAGCAGTCGCCGCCGCGCGAGGCGCGCGCCCGGCTGATGGAGCTGCTGGAGCGGGTGCGCCGCTCGGGCGAGCCGCTGGCGGCGGGCGCGGCGGAGGGCGGGCTGCTGCGCGAGGAGCAGGTGCTCCCGGCGGCGTTCGGGACCGGGGCGGCGCTGGTGCTGCCCCTGCCGCAGGAGGGCGGCGGCCCGTGGGGGGCGCTGCTGGTGGGATGGCACGGCCGCCGGTCGCTGCCGGAGCCGGTGGTGCGCCTGGCCCGGGCGGTGGGCGAGCAGGCGGCGGCCGCGTTCAGGAGCGTGGCTCGCCACGACGCGCTGCGGCAGGCGGCGGTGCGCCGCGAGCGCTTCTTCTCGGCCATGAGCCACGACCTGCGCACGCCGATCACGGCCATCGTGGGGTACAGCGAGCTCCTGCAGGACGGGATCATCGGCGACCTGGACACGCGCCAGCAGGAGATGGTGGAGCGCATCAGCCAGGTCTCCAGCCACCTCGCGGAGCTGGTCAACGACATCCTCGACATCGCCAAGCTGGACGCGGGGCGGATGGAGTTCCACCGCGAGCGGGTGGCGCTGGGGGAACTGGTGGACGAGGCGCTCCCGGCGGTGGAGCCGCAGGCGCGCGCCAAGGGGCTCGAGCTGCGCCTGGACCTGGACGCCGAGCGGGCGACGGTGCTGGAGGTGGACCCCTCGCGGGTGCGGCAGGTGCTGGTGAACCTCCTCTCCAACGCGGTGAAGTTCACCGAGCGCGGGCGGGTGGCGGTGGCGGCGGGGGTGGACGGCGCCCGCAGCTGGATCGAGGTGGCCGACACGGGGCCGGGGCTCCCGCCCGGGAGCGAGGAGGCGGTGTTCGAGGAGTTCCTGCAGATCGCGGCGGGGAACAAGGCCAAGCGCGAGCCGGGGAGCGGACTGGGGCTGGCGATCTCGCGCCGGCTGGCGCGCGCCATGGGCGGCGACCTGACCGCGCGCAACGCCGAGGGCGGCGGCGCCGTCTTCACGCTCTACCTCCCCCTGGCGCGGGAGGAGGCGGCGGACTGATTCGTCCCCATCTCCGCCCCAGCGTGGAGGACCGCCGCGAGGCCGGCCGGGGTGGCACCGGCAGCCGGAGACCTGCTTTCGAGCGATCAGGAGGTGGCCGCGATGCGATCGATCCGTTCCATGGGGGCCGTTCTCGCCTTCGCCGCCCTGCTGGGCGCGTGCGGCGACGCCACGGGGCCGGCGCAGAACCCGGTGGGGACGGTGCGCTTCACCTACTCGGGGGCGCGCTCGGGAACGTTCGAGGCGGTGGGGCGCTTCCCGTCCGCGACGGTCCGGGGCTCCCCGTCGGGCGCCTGGGCGGCGGCGGTGCGGCTGCGCGGGAGGCCGGTGCCGGACGACGACCAGGCCGTGCTGACCGCGAACCAGCGCCGGGACGACGCCCGCTCCGACGACTTCTCGGTGCTCTTCGTGCCGCTGCAGGTGGGCACCCTGACCTGCGAGGAGGCCGACGTCACCCCGCTCTGCCCGATGTTCGCGCAGCTCCGCTTCGGGGTGCCGCCGCTCGCGGGCGACCCGGAGGCGCAGTTCGTGGTGGAGGCGGGGACGGTGCGCGTGACCGAGGCGAGCGGGTCGCGGGTGGCGGGGACGTTCGAGCTGGTGCTGCGGGAGGTGGAGAGCGGCGCGGTGCTGCTGGTGAGCGGCGGGATCTTCGACGTGCCGGTGGTGGAGGTGCAGTTCGGCGTCGTCGACCGGATTCCGGCCCGCTGAACCGCGGTGCGAAGTGCGAAGTGCGAAGTGCGGAAGGTACGAGGTACGTGACGACGACGGACATGCTGATGCCAAAAAGAAGCGGCCT
>DASVWD010000219.1 GCA_036389795.1 Longimicrobium sp. | reverse complement strand
GTATTCATCCAGCGTCTCCGGAAACAGCACCTGCTGATCCCGGTCAACCCCGGTGATGTAGCCCATGCTCGCTCCCTGGCTGGCTGTGGGATCGCCAGCAATTTACCTCGCAGGAGACAGTTTTGACACAGTCTGGGCCTCGGGATGACAGCGGGTCGAGGAAGAGGCCATCTATGCAGAACGCCCCCGCATCAGCCGCGGGGGCGCTCTGCATCGAGCCACGAATCACCGAGTGCGCCGGTTACTTTCTCACTTTCTCACTTCGCACTTTCGCACTCACGCACTAGCCGTTGCAGCGATTCATCGCCACCTCGGTGCCCTCGTCCAGCCAGAGGCGCACGCAGTCCACCAGCGTGGGGAAGCGGTCGAGGATCGCCTGGCGGTCGGCCTTCGAGGGGGGGGAGAGGACGTAGTCGGCCAGGTCGGCGCCGGGGGGCTTCTGTCCCACGCCGATGCGCAGCCGCGGGTAGTCGCGCGTGCCCAGCGCCTGCTCCACCGACTTCAGCCCGTTGTGGCCGCCCGCGCTCCCGCCGGGGCGGAAGCGGATCACCCCCGGGTCCAGCGCCACGTCGTCCACCACCACCAGCAGGTCCCTGGCGACGTCCACCGCCTTCATGCGGGCGATGGGCAGGAGCGCCGAGCCGCTCCTGTTCATGTAGGTGAGCGGCTTGATCAGGCGCACGGCGTGGGGCTCCACCCGGCCCGAGGCCACGGCCGCGTTCTTGTCGGCCCGGAACCGGCCGAAGCCCCACGCCTCGGCCAGCGCGTCCAGGAGCCACCACCCCACGTTGTGCCGCGTGAGGGCGTACTCCCGGCCCGGGTTCCCCAGGCCGACCACCACCTTGAGCCCGGCCACGTCGGCGTCGGCCCCGTTGGACGAAAAGAGCGAGCGCAGCCGGGTGAGCCAGCCGCCTATTCCTCCCCCTCGGCCCCGCGGCGCTCGCGCACCACCTCGGGCTCGGGCGCCTCGGCCTCGGCCTCCTCGGGCGCCACCTCGTGCACCCGGGCCTCCAGCACGCTGGCGATCGGCAGGTCGCCGTCGTTGAGGACCTGCACGTCGGGGACGCTCACGTCGTGCACGCGCACCGAGTCGCCGATCCTCAAGCCCGAGATGTCGACCTCGACGGCCTCGGGGATGTGGCGCGGCAGGCACTGGATTTCGAGCTCGTAGAGCACGTGGTCGAGCACGCCGCCGTCCTCAAGGACGCCCACGGGGGTGCCCACCAGCCGCACCGGCACCGACAGGGTGAGCGGCTCGTCGCCGTGCACCTGCAGGAAGTCGACGTGCAGCACCTCGGGCCGGTACGGGTGGCGCTGGATCTCGCGGATCAGCACGTCGGTGCTGCGGCCGTCGATGTCCAGCCCGATCAGCGTGGAGCCCGGGGTGATCGCGTGCAGCAGCAGGTCCAGGTCGTGCGCGTCGACCGAGAGACTCTCGGTGCGGTCGCCGTGGCCGTAGAGCACCGCGGGGACGCGGCCGGTGCCGCGCAGCTTGCGCGCGACGCCCTTGCCGCCCGCGTCGCGGCGGCTGGCCTTCAAGCTTGCCTTCGCCATCGTCCTGCCTCCTCCTTCCTCATTGAAGCGCCCGGCGCGCGGCCGGACTCGATAGATCCTGATCTCCCCTCGGAATGTCGTCCCGAGGGAACTGTCTCACGGCAGCCCGGCCATCGCCGGGCGGTTGAAACCGCTGCAACAACCACACGAAGTCCGCCTGCGCGGACTAGCGGGCTGCGCCCGCGCGCTTCGCGCCCCGAGACCTGCTTTGCGCGCTGATCCCAACCTCCGCACCGAACCAGCCTGCGAAGGCAGGCTTCCCGCCGTTGTTGCCGCGGATTCATCCGCCCCGGCGCAGGACCCGTCACCCTCCCTCAGACCGCCTCGACCTCGAAGAGCGAGCTGACCGACTCGTTGGAGTGCGTGTACCGCACCGCGCGGGCCAGGAGCTCCGCCACCGAGAGCACGGTGAGCGTGGGGAAGCGCTTCTCCGCGGGGACGGGGATGGTGTTGGTGACCACGATCTCCTTGAACGGCGCGTTCGCCAGGCGCTCCACGGCGGGGCCCGAGAGGATGGCGTGCGTGGCGCAGGCGTACACGTCCCTCGCGCCGCGCTCCTTGAGCGCCCGCGCGGCCTCGGCCATGGTGCCGGCCGTGTCGATCATGTCGTCGGCCAGCAGGCAGTCCTTCCCCTCCACCTCGCCGATCACGTGCATCACCTCGGAGACGTTCGCCCGCGGGCGGCGCTTGTCGATGATGCCCATGGTGGCGTTCAGGCGCTTGGCGAAGCCGCGGGCCATCTTGGCGCTCCCCACGTCGGGCGAGACCACCACCAGGTTGTCGAGCTGCTTCTCCAGGAAGTAGCGGGTGAAGACGGGGGCGGCGTAGAGGTGGTCGACGGGGATGTCGAAGAAGCCCTGCAGCTGGTGCTGGTGGAAGTCGACGGAGAGCACGCGGTGGGCGCCGGCGGCCACGATCATGTTGGCCATGAGCTTGGCGCCGATGGCCACGCGCGGCTGGTCCTTGCGGTCCTGGCGCGCGTAGCCGTAGTACGGGATCACCGCCGTCACGCGCGCCGCCGAGGCCCGCCGCGCCGCGTCGAGCATCAGCAGGAGCTCCAGCACGTTCTCGGCGGGCGGGCAGGTGGTCTGCACGATGTACAGGTCGCGCCCGCGCACGTTCTCGTCGATCTTGACGAAGATCTCGCCGTCGGAGAAGCGCTTGATGGTCACGCCCCCCAGCCGGATGCCGAGGCATGCGGCGATCTCTTCGGCCAGCGGCAGGTTCGCCGTGCCGGAGAGCATCATCAGGTGGTGCTCGGAGACGGTGTCGTCGAACATCGCCGGTCGGTGTCTGACGCGTCCAGGGTGGGCCGTGGGGCGGGCAGAATAGCCCGCGCGCCCACGGGCGTCAAGGCGAGTGCGGAGGGCTTTCCGCGCTCCCGGGCCCCTCCGGCGGCTGCGCCGCCGGGGCCCTCTCCCCCGCGCGGCCCGGTCGTTCGTTCCTCA